>NZ_JAQUZF010000161.1:0-4472 GCF_028691475.1 Anaeromusa sp. | reverse complement strand
CTGGCAAAAGCCGCCACCATGGTCGCCACCATATCCTGCGGGCCGCTGATTGCCGCTTCCGCCGCTTTTTGGGCGATGGAATTCGGGTTAGACGTCGCATGGCTTTGCACATTGCTCATGATCTTGGCAATTTCCGGCGTTGAAGCCGTGTAGCCAATACGCCAGCCAGTCATCGCATAGGTTTTGGACACGCCGTTGACAATGATCGTCTGGGCTTTGATTTTCTCATTGATGCTGGCGATGCTGACATGGGTTTTACCGTCATAAATCAGCTTTTCATAAATTTCGTCGGAAACTACATAAAAGCCTTTTTCCACTGCCAAATCCGCCAACTCCGCCAGTTCCTCACGGGTGTAGACCATGCCCGTAGGATTGCTGGGACTATTGAGGATAATGGCTTTTGTCTTAGCCGTTACGGCCTGACGAATTTGGTCTACCGTAAATTTAAAGCCCTGCTCTTCTGTCGTATAAACAATGACAGGCACGCCGTCGGCCAATTTAACCATCTCCGGATAGCTGACCCAAAACGGCGCAGGAATAATGACTTCATCCCCAGGATTGCAGATGGCCTGAAACACATTAACCAGCGAATGCTTGGCGCCGTTGCTGATTACAATATTAGCCGGAGCATAGTCTAAGCCATTGTCTTTTTTGAATTTGGCGCAAATGGCTTCTTTCAAAGTCATTGTCCCCGAAGCCGGCGTATACTTGGTAAAACCAGCTTCAATCGCAGCAATCGCGGCTTGCTTTATATGTACAGGCGTATCAAAATCCGGCTCGCCAGCGCCGAAACCAACCACATCGATGCCTTCCGCTTTCAGCTTTTTCGCCTTAGAATCAATCGCCAGCGTTGCGGACGGACTAATCGACAAACCTTTACGGGATAAGTTCATGGATAACAACCCCCTGAAATTTAAAATACCAATCCTCAGATCATTGTACGAAATAATTTTCACAAACGCAAACAATTTGCCAAGATCTTCCCTGTATACTTTTAACTTTATCCCAAAAGAGAGGCGTTCTTTCTTGTTTTATTGCACGAATGCGAGCCATTATAGTCAATCATTATATCCAGAGCGTTTGTGTCCACTTTTTCCATAGTCTCATCAGCAGCTTCTCCCAAAACCAAAACCATCCGCAAGTCTTTGCCTGCTTCCCCCATAAAAATTGCTTTTGCTGAAAACTCTTCAAACCCTAGCTGAGCAGCCAACGATTCTGTCATGAATTCTAAGATATCGTCTTCATTATACTTAAATACCTTTTTTTCTTTCATTAGCATATCCTCCAGGCATGGCGCTTTGCAGCATTTTCTTATATTATAGCGCGAATCGTTTAGCCCGTCTTTTAATGTTCAAAAATTGCGACTAAAGGCATGTCCCCTTTGTATTCTTTTTCCCTCAACTGCTAAAAAACGGGTCTTATCTCCCATTCCCTCACTAAAAAAGCGCCTTGCAGTCGAGGCTGCAACACGCTTTTTTAATAATACGCCCTTATATATGCCGAGTTACGCGCCCCACTTTAGGCAAATGGACATTATAGTGCACGCAAAGCAAGCGAATACCCAAGGTCAGGAAAAAGCACAGGTACATAGCCTGCCAGAGAGGCAGCTGCCACTGGGCGTAATAAAGAGCCACGCCGCCGGCAATGGACGCCAACGCATAAATCTCTTGCTGAAACACCAACGGAATCTCCCTGGCAAAAACATCTCGCAACACGCCGCCGCCAATGCCGGTTGCGGCTCCTAGAAAAACCATGATATATAACGTATTCAATTCATACGTAATCGCCAGGCTGGCGCCCACAGCGGTAAAGGCTCCCAAGCCCACGGCATCGCATAGTTGCACCACATTGGTGATCCGCACCAGCCAAGAATGAGCAACGCAGGTCAAAATAGCGGAAGCCAGCGCCAGCAAGGTAAAGGTCGGATCTAAAAATGCCGTCGGCGGCGTGTGCCCTACCAGCACATCTCGTAGAATTCCTCCGCCCACCGCGGTCGTCACCGCCAGAACGGCAATGCCAAAAACATCCATCTCCTTGCGAATGCCAACCATTGCGCCGGAAATGGCAAAGGCCACAGTTCCCAAATATTCAAAGCCGCTCAGCACCATACTCTCTCCTTATTTAACAACTCTCCTCTCATCGTATCTGACACCAAGGCGTCTCGTCAAGCAGTCCTCGCTAAAACCCGCCCTTACTTGCGCCAACCTAGACTGTTTCTCTTGGCTTCAGGGACAAGTCTACGCCAAGAATCACCTTGCTTCCTGCCGGGTCGCAGCAGGAAACAGCAACGGTTACGCAAGGATGGCCTGAAATGGCTGAAACATATACCTCCGATACATAGGACCCCTCCGCCAAAGCCCGGCGAAACCATTCTCTGCCATTAGCATTAGCCAAGCCTGCCGGCGGTAAAGAAACGATAAAACTGCCGTCTTCACGATTGGACCAGACAGCTTCCAGGTTTTTATGCTCCCGCAGCCATTGTTCCAGCTTCTTCTCCTGCGCCGTTTCGGGCAAGCGAGAAATCTCCTCAGCCAACGCCGTTACTTCTTGCAGAATTTGCGCCGTCTGCTTTTTCACTTTGCCGTCCGCTTCCGCCAAGCGTATCCGTGAAGTATCTTTTTGCAATCCCTCTGCCACTTGCTGCAGGATCGTTTCCATGGCTAAAGCCTCTTCTTGCGACTCTTTCTGCCGAGCTAACGCCTCCTCCGTCCGTTCTGCGCAGTGACGAAGCTGCTGACAATACTCATTAATCCGTTTGGCGACTTGAGCCATTTGCTGTACTGTTGCCGCTTGCTCCTGGCGCACGGCGCCCGCTTCCGCCAGTTTTAGTTCCGTCGTTCGGCTGGCATCTTGAATGGCTTCCAAATGTTCGAGAGCCTCTCTGACCGCCAATTGTCCTTCGGTCACCGCTTTTTCTTCTTCCGTCATAGCCTGCTCCGCCGCCCGCACGCCGCCTTCAATCTGAGCCAGCAGCACCGCCGCTTCACGAGCCGCTTTACTGCTTCCTTCGGATAAAACCTGAATTTCTTCCGCCACCACCGCAAAGCCTCTCCCATGCTCTCCGGCGCGCGCCGCTTCAATGCTGGCATTCAAAGAAAGCAACTGCGTCTGAGAAGCAATGCCGTGAATCGACGTAAGCAACTGTTGTATAGCCTGCGCCGTCAGAGACAAGGCGCTGATTTTATCTGCCAGTTCTGTCGACTGCAGCCGTATTCCCGCCATGGATTCGCCTACGCCCTGCACAGCCTGCCTGCCTTGTTCCGCTCGTTTGCGCGCATCCACGCTGCTCTCGTGAATTCCCTCCGCTACCTGCAGCATCGTTTGCGACGAAGCATGCACCCCGGCCATAAGCTGCTCCGCCTCTTTGGCCTGTTGCTCTAGCTGCCAGGCCGACTCTCTGCAAGTCTTCGCTTCCTGCGATACCACAGCTCCCTCGGCCGCCGTTTTCCCCAGCGCTTCTCGAGCCTGCCCCACGGCCGCCGCGACCTTAGCTGCCGCCATCTGCGACTGCTGCACAAATTGACGAACATCGTTCACTAACGCATTAACGGACTCAGCTACAGGAAGCAGTTTGCGGTAAGATAACACTGTCAAATTCCGGCTCCACTCTCCTTGGAGAAGTTTTTTGATGAATTGGTTCAAATCCTCTACTTCTTTATTTACTCTTGCAAAATTCCACATAGCAACCGCCTCCTTCGCTTACAAACCACAGAAAAGCCGCCACCCCTCACGGAGTAGCGGCTGCATTGCATCTAAAAGCATGGCTGTCTTTGGAGCACATGTTTTATGAATACAATTATAAGCGGCCTATAGTATCTTGGCAAGCTAAAGTGTTATGTTATACCCGTATACACACCGCACGTTCTTGTTCTTTGCGCTCCAGCTTGCGCGCCAGTTGAACCGCCCGCTGCGCTAAAAGCAGCGTAGGGTCCACCGTTTTAAAATCCCCCTGCACTTTGGCAAAAAGCAACGGAATTTCCGTACAGCCGGCAATAAACGCTTTCACACCGCTGCGACTATAACACGCCATCATTTCTCTCAGCCGTTCTAAGCAAGGACTGCCATTTATGTGTCCGCTTTTCACCTCGGCAATTGCCTGGGAAATAAGCCATTGTTCTTCCGGCTGCGGCGTCAAAAAGGCCAGGCCTTTTTGACTCAAGCGCTGTTGATACAGCCCGGTGCGTATCGTTGCCTCCGTAGCAAACAACATGATTTCCTGCGCCTCATATTTTTGCGCCTGCAGCAAATGCTCCGCTACGGTATCAATAATATGCAATACTGGAATAGTCACCGCCTTTTGCACCGCTGCAAACCAAAAATGCGCCGTATTACAAGGGATTACAATAAAATTAGCCCCTGAACGCTCCAACAATTTCGCAGAACGCACCAGCTCCGCCTCCGGACTGGGCGCCCCATGTAAAATAGCGTCAATGCGCGAAGGAATATGCGGATTGTTATAAATCAAAATAGAA
>NZ_JAQUZF010000160.1:0-4510 GCF_028691475.1 Anaeromusa sp. | reverse complement strand
CCGTGATGCACCCAGCCGGTCAGGCGAAAGGGGCCGTTGCCGATAAGCGTTTCCGCTTGGGAAGACCAGCTTTCCGGCGCTTTTTCAATACTGGCGCGGTGAACGGGATAAAAAGCATGGAACGAAGTCAAGCTGAGAAAGTAAGCGGTGGGCTTTTCCAAAGTGACTTCTAGCGTGCGCTCATCCAGAGCGCGGACGCCGACGTCTTCGGAGGAAGCCTCTTTTTCGTTGAAGGCTTGGCCGTTTTTCAGCGCGTACAGCATATAGGAGTTTTCCGAAGCCGTTTCCGGGTCTAAAGCGCGTCGCCAGGAATAGACAAAATCATGAGCGGTGAGAGCCTCGCCGTTAGACCAGCGGGCGTCTGGGCGCAGGTGGAAGATGTAGCGCAGGCCGTCGGCGGAAATTTCCCACTGCGTCGCCACGCCAGGCAGGGGCCGGTCTTTAGCATCCAGACGGGTCAGTCCTTCAAAAAGCTGCAGCTCGGCCAAAGATTCCGGGATGGCCGTGGATTTAGCCGGATCTAAGGTGGCGGGCTCGGCTTCCAATACGTAGCGCAGCGTGTTTGCGGTTTGCTGCGGTTGACGACTGCAGCCTGTGGCGGTTAGAACGACCAGCAGCAGAAGCACAGCAAGCTGGCGCAAGGAAATACGCATTAGCTTTCCTCCTGCAGCAAGGTGTCGTAGATAGCGCGGCCCATCTGAGCTATGAGCTGCAGCCCGTGGGCGTTGTTTTGCAGTCCGTCGGCGAAAATGCAGACAATAAAAGGACCCGCAGGCAGGTACAAAATACCGCCGTCATGCTCGACGCCGTCCAAGGTGCCGGTTTTGTGGGCCAAAGACAGGCTCTCCGGCAGGTAGAAGGGGATTTTGTCGCGAACCTGCTGGCTCTTAAGAATGTTTAAAGCCAGTGCGGCGTACGAAGGCGGCAGTCCTTGCGCATGGAGAAGAAGGTGATACATCTTGGCCATGTCAGCGGCGCTGGTTTCGTTTTGCAGTCCCGCTGCGGCGGCGGCAAAATCCATCATGCGGCGCTGCAATCGGGTATGGGTAAGGCCCAGGTTGCTCATCGTTTGGTTTACCGCCGTCATGCCTACTCGTTCGATGAGAGTATTCGTGGCGGTGTTGTCGCTGAGGGAGATCATCAAAACGCACAAATCGCGGATGTTCAGAGGCAGGGACGGGTTCAGCTCTTTTAAAATGCCAGCGCCGCCGACGCGGCAGGAAGCGGAAGGGGACAGCGTCTCTTGGAGGCATACTGTTCCTGCAGCCGCTTGGCGCAGAATTTCAAAGAGGATGGGTACCTTGATCATGCTGGCCGAAGGGTAGATAATATCCGGCCGAACTGAGTATAAGTCATGCCCGGCGTCGTCAGTAATGATGACGCTCCAACGGCAAGGACAGCTTGCGGCAAGTTGTTCTAATTTTGTATGTAAGTGCTTCATAAAAAAGCCTCCTAACGTTTGCTGTGAGGATCCAAGGCGTCTCGCAACCCGTCACCAAGGAAGTTAAAGGCCAGCATGGTAAGGCTGATGGCCAAAGACGGAAAGAGGAGCTGGTAGGGATAGGAACGGACGCTTGTCAGCCCCTCGGACGCCAGGACGCCCCAGCTAGCCATGGGAGCGGCAACGCCCAAACCGATGAAGCTTAAAAAGGCTTCGGCGAAAATCGCTTCCGGGATGGCCAGTGTCATCGTTACCAGGATGGGGCCGCTGCAGTTGGGCAGCAGATGGCGGAAAAGAATGCGCCAAGGACTTAGTCCCAAGGAGCGGGCGGCCAAGACGAATTCACGTTCTTTTAAAGTTAGAATCTGGCTGCGGACAATGCGCGCCATGCCCAGCCAGTAGGCAATGCCTAACGCCAGAAACAGATTGGTCAAGCCTGGTTTTAACAGCACCATCAGCAAAATGACGTAAAGCAGCATGGGGATGCCATAAAGAATGTCCACCAAATGCATCATGATGCGGTCCGTGCGTCCGCCGAAGAAACCGGCGATGCCGCCGTAGGTAACGCCGATCAAAAGGTTAATGACGCTGGCGGCGACGCCGATGGCTAAAGAAATGCGAGCGCCGTAAAGAACGCGGATAAACAGATCCCGCCCCAGCGAGTCGGTGCCGAACCAATGCGCAGCGCTAGGCCCGGCGTTGGCTTCCCAGAGGTTTTGATCCGCATAGGAAAGAGAGGAAAGCATAGGGAAAAACAAGCAAATCAAAAAGAGAGCGCCAAGAAAATATAAACCCGCCATAGCCGCCTTATGGCGCTGGAGACGCTGCCAGGGCGAAGCTGGAGGCGGTAAAAGATTTTGGGTGCATTCAGGCTGGCTCATCAGTTACCACCTTTCTCAAAGCGCTTAATACGAGGGTCCAGCAACGGATATAAAAGATCGACTACTAAATTAAAAACAATGACAAGAACGCTATAAAATACGGTTACGCCGAGAATGACCGTATAATCGCGGTTATAAATGCTGGTGATGAAATGACGGCCTAAGCCGGGCAGGGCGAAAATGGTTTCTACCACAAAACTGCCTGTAAGAATGGAAGCCGCCATAGGTCCGAGGTAGGTTACTACCGGTAAGAGGGCGTTTTTTAAAGCGTGCCGGTAAACGGTGCCCCAAAGGCTCAAGCCCTTAGCGCGGGCCGTACGGATGTAGTCTTGAGATAGCACCTCCAGCATGGCGCTGCGTGTCAGGCGGGCAATGAACGCCAATGGATAAGCGGCCAGTGAAAGCGCCGGCAAAATGAGCGAGGCGGGACTTTCCCAGAGCGCCGCCGGCAGCCAGCCCAACTGTACCGCGAAAACCTGCACAAGCAAGGTGGCCAGCACGAAGGAGGGGACGGACATGCCGATAATAGCGACGGCCATCGCCCCGTGATCCTGCCAACGGTTTTTGCGCAAGGCTCCCAGGCAGCCCAAGGGAATTCCCGCACCCAAAGCCAGCACCAGCGCGCTAGCGCCGAGCTGCAAAGACACTGGAAAGCTTTCGGCAATAATCTGGTTGACGCTGCGGCCCTCGTATTTAAAGGAAGGCCCTAAATCCAGCTGCGCCAAATTCAGCAGGTAATCAACATACTGCTTCCACAAAGGGTCTTGCAGATGGTAGTGCGCTTCTAGATGCGCTAAAACCACCGGCGGCAGATTTTTTTCCCCGGTGAACGGGCCGCCTGGAATGGCATGCATCAGAAAAAATGTAAAAGTAACAATAGCCAGCAACACCAGGCAAGACCCTGCGCAGCGCTGCAATACGTCACGTAGCAAAGAATGATCGCCTCCTTTTTTTTTAGGAGCCGTTGCTTTACGCGCATCATCCAGCAAACAAGATCTTTTTCCGTCAGATATTGTCAGAAAGCCTCGGCATAGCCCCGCTATGCCTGCATTTTCTTTCGCATCTGACGAAACAATCTCCATGTTTGCCGGCGTGCTCATAAAAGCACTGGCTCCTTGGAACGGCAAGAATTATATCTAAAGAAATGCTTTCTTATATCCCTCGTTCGTGTCCTCTGGTTCTCCGATTCTCTTGTTCAATCTAATTCCTTCGTATCCTCTTTTTACTCCCTCTACTCTTGTTAAATATCGTACCCCGTAACCCTCATTCGTACCCTCAGTGACTCCCGCGACTCTTGTTCGTTATCGTTTCTCCAAAGCCTTGCGGATGCGTGCCAGCCCTTCGCGGATGGTCTCCGGCGAAGTCGCATAGGAAAAGCGCAGATATTCCTCCGTCTCAAAAGAGTGGCGCTGGCCGAAGGACGTGCGCGGCAGGACCGCCACATGGCCTTCGTACAGTAAATACTGCTGCAGCTCCTTGGCGTTCTGGAAGCCGTAGAGGCGGCAGGCTTCGGTCACATTAGGAAACGCGTAAAACGCGCCGCCAGGAGCGCGGCAGCTAAAGCCGGGGATGGCGTTGAGGCCGTCTACAATCAGATCGCGGCGCTCGCGCAGCTCCCGTACCATAGAAGCAACCGCTTCTTGGGGGCCGGTCAAAGCCGCAACGGCGGCATCTTGAATGAACGTATTTGTGCAGGATTCGCAGTTAGTAACAAGGCGGCTTACGAGTTCCGCCAAGTCCTTGTTCATGACGCCGTACCCCAGACGCCAACCGGTCATGGCGTAGGTTTTGGAAAAACCGTCCAGGATGATGGTCCGCTCCTGCATACCAGGCAGAGAGGCGATGCTGGCAAATTCTCCTTCATAAATAAGGCGGCTGTATACTTCATCGGAAAGAACCCAAAGGTCATGGCGAACGGCCAATTCGGCGATGCGTTTTAAATCCTCAAGTGGGATGAGACCGCCGGTGGGATTTTGGGGGCTGTTGAGGATGATCAATTTGGTCTTAGGGGTAATCAGCGTTTCTAGATGCTCCACATCTAGTGAAAATCCTTTTTCTTCTAAAAGAGGCGCCGGTATGGGGACGCCGCTGACAAAGCGAATCACCGACTCATAGATGGGGAAGCCGGGGTTGGGATAAATGACCTCGTCTCCGGGATCGACCAAGGCGTGAATGCTGTAGTAAATAA
>NZ_JAQUZF010000159.1:0-4513 GCF_028691475.1 Anaeromusa sp. | reverse complement strand
GGCGAGACGCTGGACGACTTATTGCCGGAAGCGTTCGCTGTAGCTAGGGAAGCTTCGCGGCGCGTGCTGGGCATGCGCCATTTTGACGTGCAGCTGATGGGCGGCATGGTACTGCATGAAGGCAATATCGCGGAGATGCGTACTGGCGAAGGTAAAACGCTGGTGGCGACGCTGCCGGTATATTTGAACGCCTTGGCCGGCAAGGGCGTTCATGTCATTACGGTCAACGACTATTTGGCTCGCCGCGACAGCGAGTGGATGGGGCAGTTGTATCAATTTTTAGGCTTGTCCGTGGGTACGATTTTGCACGGCTTGACCTATGCCGACCGCAAGCATGCTTATGCCTGCGACGTTACTTATGGTACCAACAATGAATTCGGGTTTGACTATTTGCGTGACAATATGGTCATTTATGCGGACCAGATGGTGCAGCGTCCGCTGAATTACGCCATTGTCGATGAAGTGGACAGCATTTTGGTCGATGAGGCGAGAACGCCTCTGATTATTTCCGGCCCTGGCGAGCGTGCTACCGATATCTACGCTAAAGTAGCCAAAGTGGTGGAAAAGCTGGAAAAAGAGGCCGACTTTACGTTGGACGAAAAAGCCAAGCAGGTGCTCCCTACCGAAGCGGGCATTGCCAAGGCGGAAAAATTGCTGGGCGTGACCAATATGTACGCCGGCGAAAACATGCAGCTGTCTCACTATTTCAATCAGGCGCTGCGGGCGAAGGCGCTCATGGAACTCGACCGCGACTATGTGGTAAAAGACGGCGAAGTGGTCATTGTTGACGAATTTACCGGACGGTTGATGTTTGGCCGTCGTTACGGCGATGGCTTGCATCAGGCCATTGAAGCGAAGGAAGGCGTGAAGATCCAGCGGGAAAGCCAAACGCTGGCTTCGATTACCTTCCAGAACTATTTCCGCATGTATGATAAATTGGCAGGGATGACCGGTACGGCGAAAACCGAAGAACCGGAATTCCAGAAAATCTACAACTTGGACGTAGTCGTGCTGCCGACCAATCAGGCGGTAGTGAGCGAAAATTTCCCGGATGTGGTTTTCAAAACGCAGAAAGCGAAATATAAGGCGGCTGTGCAGGAGATCGCCGAGCGTCATGCCAAGGGGCAGCCGTTGTTGGTAGGCACTACCTCCATCAGCCAGTCGGAAGAAATGTCGGCGCTGCTCAAAAAGCATGGCGTACCGCATAATGTTTTGAACGCCAAGCATCATGACAAGGAAGCTGCTATTATTGCGCAGGCAGGGCAAAAAGGTTCTGTAACTATTGCGACCAACATGGCTGGCCGTGGTACGGATATCAAGCTGGGCGAAGGCGTGCCGGAATTGGGCGGCCTCCATATTGTCGGTACGGAGCGTCATGAAAGCCGCCGTATTGATAATCAGCTGCGCGGCCGTTGCGGTCGTCAGGGAGACCCGGGCTCCAGCCGCTTCTATCTGTCATTGGAAGATGATTTGATGCGCATTTTCGGTTCCGATCATATTTCCACTATTATGGATAAGCTGGGCATGGAAGAAGACGAGCCTATCGAGCATAACATGGTCAGCAAAGCCATTGAAAACGCGCAGAAAAAAGTGGAAAACCGCAACTTTGAAATTCGTAAATACGTGCTGGAGTATGACGATGTCATGAATCAGCAGCGTGAGATTATCTATGCGCAGCGCAAGCAAATTCTGCTGGGCGAAAATCTCCGGGAAAATATTTTGGCGATGATTGAAAAAATTGCCGATCATGGCATTGCTCTCTACGCTGACGCCAATACGTATCCGGAAGATTGGGATTTGGCGGGCCTCATCAAGTACTGCGAGGAGTACTTTGCGGCGGAAGGCCGTCTGACTGTGGCTAAGCTGGAAACCTGCAATCGCGAAGAAGTGCGGGAGGAAGTGATGGCGGCGGCGCAGGATGCCTATGAAGGCCGGGAGCGGCTCTTTGGCGAAGAAAACATGCGCGAACTGGAAAAGGTTATTATGCTCAAAGTGCTGGACAGCAAGTGGATCGAGCATTTGGACGCCATGGACGGCTTGCGTGAGGGCATTGGCTTGCGAGCGTACGGCCAGAAGGATCCGCTGATTGAGTATAAGATTGAAGCCTATGACATGTTCCAGCAATTGATGGAATACATTCAGGACGATATCGTTAAGTACATGTTCCGAGTGAACATTATTTCGCAGCCTGAGGATCATTTGCAGCAGGCTACCGAAAATCATGGGGAAGCGGACGAGAATGCACCCAAGCAGCCGGTGGTAAACAAGGACAAGGTGGGACGTAACGATCCTTGCCCCTGCGGTAGCGGGAAAAAGTATAAAAATTGCTGCGGTATTAACTAAGCTGAATGAAACAACAGAGTAACCGATTGCGGGTACTCTGTGTTTCGTTATAATGAGGGGATTAGGGAGACTGGAGAACGTCACACAGAGTAGGGATCAGAGAGAAGAACACACACAGAATGAACGATACTCAGAGTAACAGAGTAACAGAGGGAAAAGCCAGAGAGAAAAATAATAAGGAACGCAACATGGAGAATGGGAGACAGGAGAACGTCACAGATAGAGAGAAAAACATGGAAAACAGACGAGGAGATTGCTTCGCTTCGCTCGCAATGACAAAAGGTAGTTAGAGCCGCAATGCGTTGCCAATCTTAATCTTTTTGAATCCCACCGCCGCTGTGGCGGCACCTCCCTTTAACAAGGGAGGCAGGGTTTGAAGTCTCCCTTGCCAAAGGGGGAAGGCCGTAGGCCAGGGGGATTTGCGTCATTGCGAGGAGCGTAGCGACGCGGCAATCTCTCCTGAATTTAATTCTCTGGCAGTTCTCTGGTCTTTCTCAGTTACTCTGTGTGAAACGTATTTCCGTTATTCCCTCTGGATTTTCTCTGGAGGAGACCGGATGCCTTGCCATCCATGGCGCATCCGGCACTAGGCACTTCACGTGCCGTCGCTGTTACTCTGTGTAATCGTATCTTTGTATATTAGGTAGGAGGGATTGACAATGCTGCGAGTGGAACATCTGGCTGTGGAAGTGGAAGGCCGGAAGATCTTGAGGGATATCAATCTGCATATTAAGCAGGGCGAGGTGCATGTTCTTTTCGGTCCCAATGGCACGGGGAAGTCGACGTTGATCAATGCCATTATGGGTTTTTCTCGCTATAAGATCACCGGAGGACGTATCTTCTTTAAAGGAGAAGATATTACCGAGCTGCCTGTGTACGAGCGCGTGCGCCGCGGCGTGGGCGTAATGATTCAGCGTCCGCCGACAGTACGGGGCCTGGCGGTGCGTGACATGGTGCGTTTGTGCGCTGGGGAGAGGGAAGTGGACGTAGAGGCCTTGGCCAAATCGGTCAACATGGAAAACTTCTTGGATCGCTCGGTGAATGACGGTTTTTCCGGCGGCGAGATTAAGCGTTCCGAATTACTGCAGCTTTTGGCGCAGCAGCCGGACCTGCTGCTTTTGGATGAGCCTGAGTCTGGGGTAGATATTGAAAACATTGCGGTCGTGGGCAAGGCGGCGGATCGTATTTTGCAGCGCGGCGTTAATGGCGGCAATACATTGCCGCTGAAAAAGCGTCGTGAAGGGCGCAGTAAGTCCGGTTTGATCATTACGCATACAGGGCATATTATGCAATATGTGCCTGTGGATGTGGCCCATGTGCTTTTTGACGGCGTTGTATCCTGCAGCGGCAATCCGCAGGAGATGTTTTCCTGTATTCAGACGCAAGGCTATGAAGCTTGCGTCAGCTGCGACATGACAGGAGGAAACTGAGATGAAGCGACAGCAGGATATTGAGCAACAGGCGCGTCAAGCGGAAAAAAAGCTAGCGTTGTACGGCGCAGATATTGATTTTGCTGAGTTTTCGGATCAGCAGGGTGAAGCGCAGTATATGGAACAGCCGGCGGTGCAGCTGGATGAAGCCCGCAAACGTTCTTTGGAGGGCATCGGTATCGAAGTATCTGGTGCGGGGCGTTCGGGCACGTTTTTACAGACCGACCATGCGGTAACGCATTGTCAGGTGCAAGGGAACGGTCTGGAAATCATGAGCGTTGATGAGGCTCTGAAATGCCACGACTGGCTGGAAGAAGAGTATTGGTGGCGGGCGGTAGCGCCTGACGCGGATAAATATACCGCCCGGGCGGCGGTACATCAAGAACATGGCTACTTCATCCGGGCGCTGCCTGGCGTCAAGGTGGAGGACCCCGTACAGGCCTGCATGTATATCAGCTCGGAAGAAGTAGTGCAGGACGTGCATAACGTGATTATTGTTGAAGAAGGCGCGGAGCTGCACGTTATTACTGGTTGCGGCACTGACCCGCATGTGCGCAAGGGCATGCACATCGGCATTAGTGAGTTTTTTGTCAAAAAAGGCGGCAAGCTGACTTTTACCATGATTCACCGCTGGGGAGAAGAAGTGGCTGTACGGCCGCGGACTGGTGTAATCGTCGAAGAGGGCGGCACGTATTTGTCGAATTACATCTGCTTGCAGCGGGTAAAGGATATTCAGATGT
>NZ_JAQUZF010000158.1:0-4516 GCF_028691475.1 Anaeromusa sp. | reverse complement strand
TAGCTGCAGTTCCACCAGGCTTTATAGCGGAAAGCTGAATTGCATTCTTGAGAACCTGGCGGAGCATCTTTCGGCGTATTATGTCGCGTTGTTTTTTAAAAATACTAGTTATGCAAAAGACTCAGTTTTTATGATGATGCTGATGGTTGTAATTGCTGGTTGCGGGTTTAGCGAGAAAAAAGCGGAACAAAAATTGACGGTAGCCGTTACGATTGTTCCGGAAAAAACCTTTGTGGAAGCGGTATGCGGTGATGCGGTTGATGTAGTGGTAATGGTTCCGCCTGGGAATAGTCCTGCTAATTATGAACCAACCCCTAAGGAAATGGAAAAATTCAATAAAGCAAAGCTTTATTTTGCAGTGGGAGTACCTACGGAGGCAGCTACTATTTTGCCTAAAGCGGTACAATTGGAAAAATTAAAGCTTGTTAAGCTGCAAGAGGAAACGAAAAAAGAATATCCTGATGTTGTTTTGCCGAATGGGAAAAGAGATCCTCATATTTGGCTTTCTCCCAAACGCGCTAAGGTGATGGTAGATATCATTGCAAAAGAAATGGGCAAAATAGATGCTGCTAATAAAGAAAAGTATGAAAAAAACGCACAAGCGTATAAAGTAAAGCTGGATTTAGTAGATCAAGAACTGCAAAAGGCTTTTGCACAGACAAAAACTAAAAAATTCATCGTTTTTCATCCGGCGTTTGGCTATTTAGCTGCTGATTATGGTTTGGAAATGATTGCTTTAGAGGAAAATGGAAAGGAGGCGACGCCGAAGCGCTTGCAAGATGTTATTTCATTGGCTAAGAAAGAAGAGATTAAAGCTGTTTTTTATCAAGCAGAGATTGCGAGCAAGCAGTCTGAAGCATTGGCTCGTGAAATTGGAGGAAAGACAGTGCAATTAGAACCCTTAGCGGCTGATTATATTGGGAATTTAAGAAAAATGGCAAAGCTTATGGGTGAGGCATTGTAATGAGTATATGCAACGGCGAAAGCGATAATGTCAATAGCAAGCTTCCTGTATGTATTCGGAACCTTACTGTCAAATATGGGGAAAATATTGCAATTGAAAATGTATCCTTTGAAATAAAAGAAGGAGAATATCTTGGCGTTATCGGGCCTAACGGCGGTGGGAAAACAACATTGCTGCGATCAATTTTAGGGTTAACGCCTGTAACTGCGGGCAAAGTTGATATATACGGCGAAAAAGCGGGAAAAACGGATCGCTTAATTGGCTATGTGCCGCAGATAACAGCGGTAGATAAATTGTTCCCGATTACAGTCAGTGAAGTTGTTTTGACCGGAAGGTTGAAATCAAAAGTATCTTTGTTTCATAAATATTGCAAGGAAGACCTGGAAAAGACAGAGCAGGCGCTAGAGGCGGTTGGTATTGTACATTTGAGAAATCGAATGATTTCAGATCTTTCTGGTGGAGAATTTCAAAAGATGCTGATAGCTAGAGCATTGGCAGTAGAACCTAAACTTATGCTGCTGGATGAACCTACGGCGAGCGTAGATGCGCAATCGCGAGATGCTATTTTTTCTTTATTAAATCGGTTGAATCAGAAAATGACAATTGTTTTAGTAACACATGATTTGATGGCTGTTTCATCACATGTGAAAGAATTGGCTTGTATTAATGGAAAATTGGTATATCATGGCATAGCGGAAATCAATGAAGAGATTGTACAGAATTTATATAATTGTCCTGTTGATTTAATTGCCCATGGCGTGCCGCATCGCGTATTAAAAGAACATAAAGGATGAGTAGCATGCTAGAAGCGATCATGGAATATCAGTTTATTCAGTACGCAATGCTTGCAAGCGTTTTTGCAAGCATTGTTTGTGGCATTGTAGGCGTAATTATTGTGGAGAAGCGGTTGGTGATGATGGGGGGCGGAATTGCCCATGCCTCTTATGGTGGTGTTGGGGCAGGGTATTTATTGGGAATTAACCCCATTATTGGCGCTTTCTTTATTTCGATTTGCGCGGCCTTAGGAATTGGATATTTGAAACGTCACGGCAATACAAGAAGTGATGTGGTGCTTGGGCTTTTTTGGTCGTTAGGAATGGCAATCGGTGTAGTGTGCATTTCATTAATGCCTGGTTACCCTCCAGACCTATCTTCTTATTTGTTTGGTAATATTTTAACGGTTTCAACACTTGATTTATATTTAATCGCAAGTTTATCTGTTTGCGTATTGCTAGTTGTTTGCGCATTGTTCAATTATTGGAAAGCGTATTTGTTTGATGATGAGTTTGCAGTGATTGTTGGGCTGCCAGTTGCTTTTTTCGAGTATCTGTTGTTGATAGTAATAGCTATGTCGATTGTGGTTTTGATTCGTGTAGTTGGTATTGTTTTAGTGTTGGCTTTGTTTACGGCTCCACCAGCGATTGCGGCGCTGTTTTTAAGGCGTTTAGAGTCTAGAATGGCCTTAGCAGTGGTGCTTGGCGGCTTGCTTTGTGTGAGTGGTTTGCTGTTATCTTATGAAATGGATATTCCATCGGGAGCTTTGATTGTTATTATATCGGCAGTGAGTTATTTTTTAGCTCGCAAAGTGAGCTTAAGAATAAGGGGGCGTTGAAATGAAACAAAAAAAGAAAGCTGCGTTGGCGGCGGCGCTTTGGCTGGCTGTGAGTGCTAACGGGCAGGCCGCTGAGGCGCAGGAAGAAACCTTCGCTTTGGACGAAGTGGTCATAACCGCTTCTAAAACGAAGCAGGACGTCAAGGATTCTCCTTCGGCGGTGCAGGTGATTACGCGCAAAACCATGGATGAACAAGGGGCGCAAACCTTAAAAGATGTGCTGCGTTATGCGGTGGGAGTCAATTTAGTGCGCACAAGTGCTTCGCCGACTCGCGAAGGAATCTCGATCCGCGGCTTTGATTCGCGCTTTTCCATGATTTTGGTCGACGGCAAGCGGGTGGCGTCGGAAATCGATCAAAACTATGAGCTGGATCGTATTTCAATCGCAAACATTGAGCGCATTGAGATTGTCCGCGGTCCGGCGAGCTCTCTTTACGGTACCGAGGCGATGGGCGGCGTCGTTAACATTATTACCTGTAAAAGCGATAAACCGTCCGTAGTTCTGGATGTCGGCAGTGGCTTTTACAGCGGCGGCGACAGCCGCGACCGCTATGCGTTCCAATATAACTCAGGGCATCAGGGTAAGGTATCCTTCACTTTTTCCGGTTCGTTAGTCGAAAATGACGCTATGTTTAAAAGCGGCGCTTTGACCTATGCTCCCTATGGAAGCCGTAAAAACTGGAATACCGGCGTAGATTACAAGCTGTCGGACAAGGAAAAGCTGAGTTTTACCGCTGGCTATGCGAAAGAAGATACATATGAATTTGTTAAGCCTGGAGCTGTGCGCGTAAAAGCGCATGATATAGTGGAACGTGAAGACTTGGCGTTAGCCTATGAGAAGAAGACCGAAAAACAAGACGTCTTTTTGAGGTACTACCATTCGGTGATGGATAAGAGTTTGGATCAAAATAACGCAGCGACCCTGGGGCTGGTCAATTGGGTGCGGGCTAAACGGACCATTGATATGTATGAAGGACGTGTAACGCAGCAAGCAAACGCAAAGCATCGCCTTACCTTTGGAGCGGAATACCGGCCGGAGACCTTCCGGGGGACCGCAGTTAACACCGGCGAAGGCTATTTTACGGCGACCGGGCCGGGCGGCGCGACCAAAACCGGCTCTACCGCCAATCTTACCTATCGGGCGGCGTATGTTCAGGATGAATGGCAGGTATCTAATAAATTGCTGGCCGTAACATCCCTGCGCTACGATGACAGCAATAAATTCGAAAGCAATGTCAGCCCCAAACTGGGCTTGACCTACAAAGTGAATGATACGACGCGCATTAAGGCTAACGCGGCGCAAGGTTTCCGCAGTCCGACTCCGAATCAGCTTTATCAGAGCGCTTCGACCCAGCAAGGAAATCCTAACCTGCAATCGGAGACTTCTCGTTCTTATGACCTTTCCTTTGAAAAAGAGTGGCATAAAAAAGCGGCGAAAGTCACTTTTTTTACCAATGACGTGAGTAATCTGATTGATTTGGTGACTACAACGGGGACTAACAAGCAGTATCAAAATATCAGCAAAGCGATCATTCGCGGCACCGAAGCCGAATTTACCCGCATGATTTCTCCGACTCTAGATTGGACCAATAGCTATACATACTTAGAAGCAGTCAACGGCGTTACGCAGCAGCGCCTGCCGAACCGTGCGCGCCATATGCTTACGTCTGGCTTGACCTACCATAACAACAAAGACTTTACCGCGAGCTTCCAAGGGCAGTTGCTGGAAAGCTACCTGGCCTCTCCGGGAGGAGAAAAAAGCTACGTCCTATGGAATCTTGCCATGTCGAAAAAGCTTTCCAGTCAATATACGGTTGTTTTAGGCGTGGATAATCTCTTTAATAAACAGGATGAAGACTTGCCGCTAATGGGGACCTATGTTCATGCAAGCCTTCGCTGCACGTTCTAAAGACAAAAATGTGACTTCCGTAAGGCTTTGT
>NZ_JAQUZF010000037.1:0-22349 GCF_028691475.1 Anaeromusa sp. | reverse complement strand
CTTTCGATTGGTGTGTAGCAACTTTAATTGTATGTGAGTTATTTACTTTATGCTCATTTTTTTGTGCAAAAAAATGTTGAGGTAAACATGCTCTTGCGTGCTTACCCCAACATTTATTATAGAACCGGAATTGCAGTGAAATTAGAAAACATGAAAAATAAAAATGCCCTCTAGTTAACCTTCACTAGAGGGCGTTTTAGGGACAGTAAGAGCTATTCAACATGTTTGAGCACCATGCCAAAGAGTTCGGCATACTTTTTGTAGCTTTCCCAGATCATGCGAAATAATCTTTTCATGGTGTGCACCTCCTTTGGATAAAATCATTTCCTACTTATAGTATACTCTGTTTGATGACTTTTGTTATAAAAAAAGACAATTATTAACAAAAAATTAACGCTGTTATTCTGCTCTTCTCCTGCATACCCTCAGTGGATGTCGGTTCTCTTGTTCAATATTTTTTCGTGCCCTCACTCTACTCCTGCTCAATTATCCCATTGCCCCTATAAATTTTCAGGAAAAGGCTCTTCAAGGCGTTGTGAAGGCTATGCAGGACGTGCTAAACTATATACATAGTGCATAAAATGTACATAGGTGTATTTCTCGAGGTTCTGCTGAAATACATTGCGCCAGTAATGCCCTGGGAAAGAGCGCCTTTGTTTAGCACAATGGAATTTAGGAGGTAGCTGCTTTGATTTCTAAGATGTATAAAGATATGTTGAATGCGCGTTCCGTTATTCGTGAATTTGCAGAGTATGCGGGAAAGCGCGGCGCTGAGATCGGCTATGAGAATGTATTTGATTTTAGTCTGGGCAATCCGTCGGTGCCGGCGCCGAAAGAGTTTACGGAAGCGATGATCCGGCTGCTGCAAAATGAACCGGCAAGCAAATTGCATGGCTACAGTCCTACTCTTGGAAATCCTCAGTTTAAAAAGGCGGTTGCCGAGTCTTTGAATAAGCGTTTTGGCATGGAGTATAAGGCGGAACATATTTTTCCCACCAGCGGCGCTGCGGGCGCGCTGGCTCATGCGGCGCGCTGCGTGAGCGGCGAAGGCGACGAGATCATTACCGTTGCTCCTTTTTTTCCGGAATATATTCCCTATATAAATCATATGGGTTCTAAGCTCCTTGTGGTACCGGCTAATACCGAAGACTTCCAGATTAATTTTGAAAAATTTGAGGAAGTTCTTTCGGAGAAAACATCGGCTATTTTGATTAATACGCCAAACAATCCCTCTGGGATTTCTTATTCGGCTGAGACTCTTAGCCGATTGGCGTCTATTTTGAAGGCCAAGCAGGAAGAATACGGACATGAGATTTTTATTCTTTCCGACGAGCCGTATCGCGAGATTGTTTTTGACGGCAAAGAAGCGCCGTACGTCTCGAAATTCTATGATAATACCTTGTCCTGCTATTCTTTTTCCAAGTCCCTTTCGCTGCCTGGGGAACGCATTGGCTATGTAGCGGTCAATCCTACATGCAAGGACGCGGCATTGATGTCTCTGCTTTGTGGCCAAGTATCCAGAGGAACAGGGCATAATTGTCCGGCGTCTTTGATTCAAATGGCTGTAGCCGAAGTGATTGATATGACTTCTGATATGGCTGTCTATGAAAAAAACATGAATTTAATTTATGACAAACTGGTTGAACTGGGCTTCACTGTCGTCCGTCCGGGCGGGACCTTTTATATTTTCCCCAAAGCATTGGAGGAGGATGCATCTGCTTTCTGCAAAAAAGCGCTGAAATACGATTTAATTTTGGTTCCCGGCGACAGCTTTGGCTGTCCTGGCTTCTTCCGTATGGCCTATTGCATTGATACGGAAAAAGTAGAACGGGCCTTGGTAGCTTTGGACAAATTTGTAAAAACAGAATATCGCTAAAATCAAAAAGAAGGAGGCTTCGACCGTGAAACGGTTGAAGCCTCCTTCTTTTTGCGCCGTTGTTCCTAGAAAGAACAAGGTGCGTTGAAATTTTAAGGGTTTAGGGGTTTTGAAGCATTCGTTCCTCTAGCGCTTTGGCCAATTGGTCAGCGCAGGAGGTTTGGTTGCGACAAATATTTCCTTTGAATTTAGAAATTACCTCCTCAACAGGCATGCCGTCAATCAAAGTACTGATGGCTTTTAAATTTCCAGGGCAGCCGCCGATGAAATTGACGTCTTTTACAGTGCCGTTTTCGATGTTGAATTGTATTTCTTTAGGACAAACTCCTTGGGGAATATAGCGTTCCATGTGCAGCAACTCCTATTTACAATTTTATAGTTATAAAGTTAGATGAAGAGATTGACATTAGCGTCTTCGGCTTCGTTGAGGTAGTAGCCGACGCCGCCGATTTTCACGCCGTCAAGCAATTCTTCTTTTTGGATGCCCATAACGTCCATAGACATTTGGCAGGCGACGATTTCAATACCTGCTTTTTGGGCGGCGTGCATTAAGTCTTCCAAAGAGGCGATGTTTTTATCTTTCATTACTTTGCGCATAAGCTGCGTGCCCATGCCCAACATATGCATGTTGGACAGTTTTAAATTGGTACTGCCGCGAGGCATCATCCAGCCGAACATGCGGTCAATGAAGCCTTTAACGACAGGGACGTCTTCCGGCTTGCGCAAGATATTGAGTCCCCAAAAGGTGAAAAACATGGTCACTTTTTTACCCATGGCGGCCGCACCGTTAGCGATGACGAAAGAGGCTAGGGCTTTATCCAGGTCGCCGCTAAAGACAACGATGGTTTTGTTATCTTTGGCAGCTGCTGACGGCGCAGAAGCGGGGGCGGTTACAACGCCTTTTTGAACGGCTGCCGTGATGATACCTTTTTCTTTCTTTAATTCTAAGAGCCGATTGCCGGTGCGGTGGCACCAGGCGCGAATATCTTCAGAAAAGCCTGGGTCGGAAGCCGTTATTTCTAAAATTTCTTCTTCATCCATGTCATCCAAGGTTGTTTTGACCTTCATCAGCGGGCCGGGGCAGGAGAGTCCGCAGGCATTAAGGGAGCGATAGTTTTTTTTTTGCTCCGCTTTTACTTCGCGGACGGTTTGGGTTTCTTCGTCAATTTCGACGCCGCAAGGGGCGGCAGGCTTGTTAGGAACTTGTACTGTAGCTGTTTTATAGCCTCCAATCATATTTTTCACGCGAAAACCATGCTGGGCTAGAATGCGGGCGGCGATGTAACCGCGCAGGCCAACCCGGCAATAGGTTAAGATAAGTTTGTTCTTGTCCAATTCTTCTATGCGTTGACGCAGGTTGTTGACAGGAATGTTCAATGAACCGGGAAGATGGCCAATCAAAAACTCTTCTTCAGTGCTTACATCGAGTAAAATGGTTTGGCTAGGATCAAAGGCAGGAAGCTGTTCATGCGTAAAGACATCCGTAAGGCCGGCAAGAATATTTTCAGCTATGAAACCCAGCATATTGACCGGGTCTTTAGCGGAAGAATATGGCGGCGCGTAAGCCAGCTCCAGTTCGGTCAGATCGGTTATGGTGCCTTTGAGGCGTATTACAGTAGCAATAACGTCGATGCGTTTATCTACGCCTTCTATTCCTATGGCTTGGGCGCCCAAGATGCGGCCGGAGTCATCGAAAAGCAGCTTCATCGTCAGCGGCAGGGCGCCTGGATAGTAAGAGGCATGCGAATTGGGGTGGGCATAGACGGTACGATAACTCTTTCCTAGGCGTTGCAGGGTGCGCTCGTTATTCCCAGTAGCGGCGGCAGTGAGGCTGAATACTTTTAAGATGGAAGTTCCCTGACTGCCGGCAAAGCGGCTGGAGATACCGGCGATATTATCCGCTGCGATGCGGCCTTGCTTGTTCGCAGGACCTGCAAGCGGGATTGCAGTGGGCTGGCCGCTGACGAAATCAATGACTTCGATGGCGTCGCCGACGGCGTAAATATCTGGCTGATTAGTGCGCAGGTGTTCATCAACAACAATATGGCCGCGCGAGCCTAGTTGAATGCCGCTGCTTTTTAAAAAGGCCGTGTCCGGGATGACGCCAATGGCCAAGACAACCAAATCGGCTTCTAAGCGGGCGCCGCTTTGCAGGGAGACGGTAATGCCTGTATCTGTGGTTTCGAAGGAGGCGACGCCATCGTTTAAATACAGTTGAACGCCATTTTCAAGTAGCTCTTTTTCAGCCAGCATGGACATCTCGCTGTCGAAGGGCGCTAGAATGTGCGGGGCTGCTTCCGCCAAGCTGACTTCCAGGCCTCGTTCGCGTAAATTTTCCGCCATCTCGATACCGATGAACCCGCCGCCGATTACGATGGCGCGGCGGCTGTCTTCATGGTCGACGAATTCCTTGACTCGATCCGTGTCCGGGATGTTGCGCAGAGAAAAGATGCGAGGACTGTCAATGCCGGGAAGATTAGGGCGTATCGGCTTGGCGCCGGGAGAAAGAACGAGGGCGTCATAGCTTTCTTCATAGACGCCTTTGTCGCGGCTGGAGACGGTAACTGTCTTTTTGGCCGGGTCAATGGCGGTAACTTCGCTATAAACGCGAACGTCAATGGCAAAGCGAGCTTGCATGGCTGCTGGGGTTTGTACCAGGAGCTTGTCACGTTCCTGGATGGTCTCGCCAATATAGTAGGGCAGGCCGCAATTCGCGAAGGAAATATGTTCATCCCGCTCGAAAAGGATAATTTCCGCATGCTCGTCTAAACGGCGCAAACGGGTGGCGGCAGACGCGCCACCGGCTACGCCGCCAACAATTAGAACTTTTTTACTCATAAAAACAGGCCTCCTTATTTATTGTCGTAGTAAGCATCGCGCTTGTTGTACAATGCTATTTGGAATCGGGGAATAAAACATGGATAAGCTCTATCACGGTAGGGTCGCTGACTTGGTATTGAACTTCCAGGCCCTTGCGAGTGCCTGTGATAATGCCGGCGGCGCGCAATTTTTGGAGGTGCTGCGAGATCGTAGATTGTGGCGCTCCTAAGCATTCTTGCATATGCGAGACATTGCAGCCGCCTTTTTGAAGCAGGCCGCGGACTATGCATAGGCGCAAAGGGTGGGCTAGGGCTTTTAACAGCTCGGCCAAATCGAGATAGGCTTTTGTATTTGTATCCATAGCCGCTTTTCCTTTCGTATCGCTATATCCGATTATTACGATATAAGGATAACTCTTGTAAAGGTATCTGTCAAGAGAAAATCCCCCCAATGCATTAGCAAAGGGGGGATCTTTAGGGAAGCCGATTCTTGCGGTAGTGCTCAAACATACATGCCAAGGCGAGGATGAGTGCCAAACCGCCCCAGAGTGCGGTTTTCGTCAATACCTCCAATCGTTGTCGCTGGGCGTCGGCGATCCGCTGCTGCAGCTCTCGCAACGGTGGAGTGTGCTTGGGATTGGGAGAAAAGAAGTGTTCCAGCTCCCGTTGTTCCGCTTTTTTTAAGGACCATTCAATAAAATCGCGATTGACGTCTACGGTGCCTTTCACTCGTTCGTATTCGCCGCGCAGTCTGATAACTTGCGCTTGCAGACGTAGTTGCTCTGCTTGCCAGTATTCTTCTTCCTGCGGCGTTGGCGGCGGCTGCGCTGGAGCCATTAAGGCGCTTTGATAACGTTGGATATCATAGCTGCAGTAAGCATAGGCAAAACCAAGCGCCGCAATATAGAGAAAAAGGCAGCAAATGACTTGGAAGCGATATCTATTCAAACCTGAACATCTCCTATTATTGGCCAAAGTGGGCTTCATAATAATTTGAACACTATCCATTTCGGTTACGCAAAGGAATTTTCCTGCCGGAAGCTGCGGGATGGCAGGATTTTTGCGAGACTATGTTCAAATACTATGTATACGCAGAGCAATTGTAAGGAGGAGCAGTTATGGATGAGCAAGTACAGTGGTTGAAACAGTTGTCGGAGGCGGATGGCGTATCCGGTTTTGAAGGTGAAGTAAAGGAACTGTTGAAGGAAAAATTGGCTGGATGCAGCGAGATTTCCTATGATAAAACAGGGAGCGTTCTTTTTCGAGCCCATGGAGGTCAAGGCGGTCCCAAGATTATGCTGGCGGCGCATATGGATGAAATTGGCTTTTTGGTAAAGCATATTACGAAAGAAGGCTTTTTGAAATTTACCAATCTGGGAGGTTGGTGGGATCATGTCATGCTGGGACAGCGGGTTATGGTGCTGTCCTCTAAAGGCGCTCGCATTCCCGGCGTGGTGGGCAGTAAACCGCCGCATATTTTAAGCCCGGAAGAACGAAAAAAGCTTGTAGATCGCAAGGATATGTATATTGATGTAGGCGCTGCTGATGAAAAAGAAGCCAAGGAAATCTTTGGCATTCGTCCGGGAGATCCGGTCGTGCCGCAGGGTGAATTTGCCATTATGGCTAACCCGGATTTTTTAATAGGCAAGGCTTGGGATAATCGGGTGGGCTGCGCTATTATGGCGGAAGTGCTTTTGCAGCTGAGCAAAGAGAAGCATCCCAATGAAGTTTATGGCGCTGGTACGGTTCAGGAAGAAGTGGGCTTGCGTGGCGCCCAGACGAGCGCTGCGGCTATTAAACCGGATCTCGCGTTTATCATTGATACCTGCGTAGCCGGAGACACGCCGGGGGTAACGCCGGAACAAGCATCGACTAAATTGGGGCAGGGCGTGGCGGTTACTTTTTATGACGCCTCCATGATCCCGCACACTCCATTGCGCAACTGGGTAATTGAGATGGCGGAAAAGGAGAAGATTCCCTTTCAGCTGGGCTTTTCTGAAGGCGGTGGTACTGATGCCGGCAAGGTACATCTCTATGGGGACGGCGTGCCTAGTTTGGTGTTGAGTGTACCGACGCGGTACATTCATAGTCACCATGGCATTATTCATCGCAAAGACTATGAGTCGGCGGTGCAATTGCTTTGCGCCGCACTGCGCAAGCTGGATCAGAAACAATATGAGGAGCTGTTAGAACGATGAGTAAAAACGATACGCTGGAAGCCTTTGCAGGCAAGACGCCTCAATTGGGCCAGAATGTGTTTGTGGCGAATGGCGCGCGGGTAATTGGCGATGTAACCTTGGAAGACAATGTGAATATTTGGCACAATGCCGTGCTGCGAGGCGATGTGCACCCTATTTTTATTGGAGCCAATACCAATATTCAAGATAACAGTACCGTGCATGTCATGCATGATTATCCGGCCATTATTGGCCGGGATGTTACCGTAGGTCATAATGCGATTGTGCATGGCTGCAAGGTGGGGAATAATTGTCTTATCGGTATGGGCGCTATTTTGTTGAGCTATTGTGAGATTGGCGATAATTGTATTGTTGCTGCCGGTTCCTTGGTGCCGGAGCGAAAAGTGATTCCTCCAGGTTCCTTGGTAATGGGCTCACCGGCTAAGGTGGTTCGCTCTCTGACAGAGGAAGATATTGCCGCTTTGCAGGGGTCGGCTCAATCGTATGTAGAGTTGGCGGCAAAATATATGAATAGCAAGGAGTGAAGCGCGCATGGAAAAGACACTAGTGCTTTTAAAACCCGATGCGGTGCGGCGCGGGCTCTGCGGCGCTATTTTGAGCCGCTTTGAGCAAAAGGGTTTGCAAGTAGCGGCTCTACGCATGCTGAACTTTGACGAAGCTTTAGTGCGGGAGCATTATCAGGAACATGTGGAAAAAGCGTTTTTTCCAGAGCTTGCCGCATACATTCTGTCAGGGCCGGTAGTGGCTATTGTTTTGGCGGGGCCGCGGGCCGTAGAACAAGTGCGACGCCTTGTGGGCGCTACCGATCCGTTGCAAGCGGGAGCTGGGACGATTCGCGGCGATTATGCGTTAAATGTGACAGAAAACGCGGTGCATGCTTCAGATAGTCCGAACAGCGCTAGTGTAGAGATTGCGCGCTTTTTTCCAGAATATAAAAAACAGGAGGTATAGTACGATGAGCGTATATACGAAAACTGGGGACAAAGGTACGACGGCGCTTTTGAGCGGCGAACGGGTGGATAAGGATTGTTTGCGCGTAGAGGCCTATGGCTCGGTTGACGAAATCAGCTCGGCTTTGGGTTTGGCGCGGGCGCAGGCGGTAGCGGAGGAAGTGAAGGAAACTACCCTGGCGGTGCAGAAGCTGCTCATGCTAGTGATGGCCGAAATGGCCAGCGTCGATGGCGCTGTCTATGTGAAACCGGAGGAAGTCAGTAAGCTGGAGGCGGCTATTGATCGTTTTCAAGCGCAGCTGCCGCCGTTGAGTTCTTTTATTATTCCTGGCGACACGGTAGCCGCCGCCGCGCTGGATTTGGCGCGGACCGTTACGCGGCGGGCGGAGCGCCAGTTTGTGCGTTTGCGGCGCAGCGAAGCTGCATCGGAAACGATTGGTATTGTATTGAACCGGATTTCTGATTTATGCTTTGTGATGGCTCGCTTTGAAGCGGAAGTAGCCGGAAAATAGCTTTAGTTAGTTAAGGACGCAAGACCCTGCCTGCAGAAAATAATTCTGCAAGCAGGGTTTTTATTTTCCATAAAATCGGAAAAGAGCAGCAGGAAAATTTGCATTTAACAGAGAATTTAAAAAATATCTTCTATGAGTAGGATGGTTGGAACATAAGGTAATTGCTCGTACCATGAAATCCTTTGTTTAGTACTGTTTTTACGATAACGCAAAAAAACAAGGGGGTATTTGTGTGAAAGAGTATCAAAGCGACAAGCTCAGGAGTGTTAGCCTCATCTCACATGGCGGCGCAGGCAAGACGTCTCTGGCGGAAGCAATCCTATTCACCGCTGGTGCAGTAACTCGCCTGGGCCGCGTAGATGAGGGGAATTCCACCACCGATTATGAACCTGAGGAAATCAAGCGCAAAGTTACGATCAGCACTGCCTTGGCGCCTTGTGAGTGGCAGGGCGGGAAAATTACCTTTTTGGACACTCCTGGTTATGCAGATTTTGTTGCCGATGTGAAAGGCGCTCTTCGTGCGGTGGATGCAGCGGTAGTAGTTCTCTGTGCGGCATCCGGCGTGGAAGTGGACACGGAAAAAGTCTGGCGTTTTGCTGGCAGCGAAGGGTTGCCGAGATTGCTATTTGTTAATAAAATGGACCGCGAGAATGCAGATTTTGCAGGAGCGGTTGCGGAGATTAAAGAAAAACTTAGCCAACGGGCTATACCTTTATTTTGGCCTATAGGCGCTGAAGATGAATTTTCCGGCATCATCGATGTGTTGAGCGGCAAGGCTTATTTGCTTGTAGAAGGCAAATTGACAGAAGGGCCAGTTCCTGTCGCATTGGCAAGCGTTCTTGAAGATGTACGGCAAGGGGCGCTGGAAACGATTGCCGAGACCGATGACGCCTTACTGAATAAATACCTGGAAGGTACCGAGTTGACGTCTGAAGAATTGTATGGAGCGTTGCAACGTGGCATCGCCAAAGCGGAGTTGTTTCCAATTTTTTGCGGTTCCGCGCAGCGCAACATGGGGGTACAGCAGCTTTTAGACGGTATCACCACGTATGTTCCTGCCGGAGCGCAGCGCAGCGTTTTGGGAACCGATCCGCGCAACGAGGAGCCGGTGGAACGTGTGGCGAACGATCCGTTTTCAGCTTTAGTTTTTAAAACGACGGCCGATCCTTTTGTGGGTCGTTTAAGTTTTCTGCGCGTTTTTTCGGGTTCTTTGAAGCCGGACAGCACTCTGTATAATGCAAGCAAGGAAAAAAGTGAACGCATTGGCAATATTTTCACCATGCGCGGCAAACAGCAAGAGCAACTGACCACGGCGTATGCCGGCGATATCGTAGTGGTGGCCAAGATGCAGGAAACGGCTACAGGGGATAGTCTGTGCAGTAAAGAACAGCCTATTTTATTCGAGCCTATCGAATATCCCAAGGCTATGTATACGGTAGCGATTGCGGCTAAGAACAAAGGAGATGAAGATAAGCTGGGAGGGGCGTTAGCCAGGATGCGCGACGAGGATCCTACCTTGCGCACCTCTAAAACCGGCGAAGGCGGTCAATTGCTTCTTAGCGGTATTGGCGAATTGCATTTAGATATTATGGCCGAGCGGATGAAACGGAAATTTGGCGTAGAGGTTGTGGTAAAAACGCCGAAAGTTCCTTATCGGGAGACTATTCGCAGCACCGTAAAAGTGGAAGGAAAACATAAAAAACAAAGCGGCGGTCATGGGCAGTATGGTCATGTGTGGCTGCAATTAGATCCCTTGCCGCCGGGACGGAATTTTGAATTCGTTGATTCGATTTTTGGCGGCTCGGTGCCCCGACAGTATGTTCCCGCAGTAGAAAAAGGCGTGCGCGACGCCATGATGGGCGGCGTATTAGCTGGCTTTCCTCTTGTGGATGTAAAAGTAACTTTGTACGATGGCTCGTATCACACAGTGGATTCTTCGGAAATGGCTTTTAAGGTAGCTAGCGGCATGGCTTTGAAAAAAGGCGTATTGCAGGCTAAACCGGTTTTGCTGGAGCCAATTTGCAATGTAGAAGTGAAAGTGCCGGAGAACTGCATGGGCGATGTGATCGGGGATTTGAATAGCAAGCGCGGACGTGTATTAGGCATGGAGCCGATAGGGCAGGGAAAAAGCCTGGTTAAGGCGCAGGCGCCCCAGGCGGAGCTCTTCCGTTATGCTATTGATTTGCGTTCCATGACCCAGGGACGCGGCTCCTTTGATATGGAGTTCTCGCATTATGAAGAGGTTCCGAATAAGCTGGCGGAAACGTTGATTGCTTCTACGAAAAAAGAAGAACCAGTCACCTAAACACACAGAAGCGACGGGTTTTGAACAAGAGTATAGGGAGTAAAGGAGTGTACGACTGAGGTTTAAGAAAGAAAATGAAAGGCAAAAACAAGCACACCCGGAGCGTCTTGATACGCTCCGGGTGTGCTGCTTTTCTTTGCTATATCAGTAAGTATAAGTTTTTATAGTTGAGGAAACTACTAGCTGCATCAAGAGTTAGGAATTTCTGAATAAAATGGACGGCATCTTGTATTTGAGACAAGATTTGCGCGCGCCTCGAAAAAGCTGGCTAAGTCGGCAGTTTCTTAACTCGCTGCGCTCAAACAGGCGAAATTGTGATCTGCCTTCGTCAGTTTTTCGTCCTGCGGACCGTCTTGCTCCAATAAAAGTCTCAAATACAAGCATTGCCGACGTAATCCTCATTCGAACCTTCTGGTTCTCGCCGCGACTCTTGTTCAATCCCCGTACCCCAAGCATGAGGTGGCAAATCGCAAAAAATATGCAAATTCTGCTGCCGCAGAGCGTATGCCGGTACGGCTGCAGGCGGCAGAGGGCGGTGGGGCCAGTTTCGCAACAGCTGATGTTTAGCGGAACCTGTGACCAAGAGGAAAATGTGACTGCTGCGGTTTAAAAAAGGCAAGGTCAAGGTTAAGCGTCTTGTGGCGTCGATGGGTGATGGCGCATCAACACACCAGCGTTGCGTGCGTAGAGAGCGGCTGTAGGGAAATAAAGACGCAGTGTGACCGTCGGTGCCCATGCCGAGAAGTAAAATATCAGGCCCCTTGCTATCCAGGCGGTTTAAAAAGCAACGAAGATATGCTTCATGCCGCTTGGCGCGGCTGGCGGCGGAGCCTGTGGCGGGGTAGTAATGAATGTTCTGCGGTGGAATTCCTAGGGGATCAAGGAAAACTCGCGTGGCTGAACCTGCGTTGCTGCGTGAATCTTGGGACGGTACCATTCTCTCGTCGCCCCAGAAAAAATGAATTTGTTCCCATTCTTTCGGCGAAAGCTGCGAGGATGCCAGCCATTGCTGATAAAGAGACAACGGCGTGGAACCGCCGGATAAGAAGAGTGTAAGCGGGCGGTTTTCTTTTTGCAATAAGCAACGGATTGTTGTTTCTAATTGCAGGACCGCTTCTTGAAATAATAGCGATGCCTCTGGAAGGCAGTGCCACTTCATAAAGCTCCTCCTGGAATGTTCCGCCAGCCGGCATGGCCGGCAGAAAACAAGGAGGATGCCGCCGCAGGACCTTGGCTTCCGCAGGCATACTCATGCAGAGGGGAGCGCTGCGGCTGCTCTTGCCAGTAATCAAGAACCGGCTGAAAAACAGACCAAGCTGCTTCAATATCATCATTACGTACGAATAAGGTTTGATCACCACAGATGGCGTCGAGTAAAAGACGCTCGTAAGCGTCCATGCTGTCTTGCTGATGATCGAGTTCTTGATAACGGACATGCAGCTTTAACTGGCTCATGCAAAGCTTGGGACCAGGCCGTTTGGCCTGGAGGTTTACATGAATGCCTTCTTCCGGTTGTATGGTGAAAACCAAGGTGTTTTGCGTTAAATCTTGAGGCGTAAGAGGAGAAAAAATGCTGTGAGGGACTTCTTTAAAGGTAATGGCTATTTCCGTGCAGCGAGCGGCTAGGCGCTTTCCCGAGCGTAAATAAAACGGGACGCCAGCCCAACGCCAATTATCAACATACAGTTTGAGAGCGACAAATGTTTCGGTTGAAGAGCTTGCAGCGACGCCGGCTTCCTCTTTATAACCGGGAGCTTTCGCGGAAGCTGCATATTGACCGCGAATGACCGAGGAGGCAATGTCTTCTTCGGTCAAAGAACGGATGGCGCGCAAGACCTTAACTTTTTCGTCTCGATAGCGATCCGCGTTGAAGATAGCTGGCGGTTCCATGGCGACCATGGCTAAAAGCTGCAGCATGTGATTTTGGAACATGTCCCTTAAAGCGCCGGCTTGCTCATAATAGCCAGCCCTTTTTTCTACGCCTAAGTCTTCGGAAACGGTAATTTGAACGTGCTCGATATATTGTTGATTCCATAGAGGGGCGAAAAATAGGTTGGCAAAACGGGTTACCAGAATGTTTTGTACGGTTTCTTTACCTAGGTAGTGGTCAATGCGGTAAAGTTGATCTTCTGTCCAATGCTGATAGAGAATATGGTTGAGAGCCAGCGCTGTAGACAGGGAAGTGCCAAAAGGCTTTTCTACAATTAGGCGTGACCAACGCAGCGGCAAAGAAGAGGTGTGTTGTGCTGCAAGACCGCAGCTGCCTAAACCGGAAACAATATCTTCCGTTAGGTTTGGGGGCGTTGCCAAATAGAAAAGATGATTTCCTTTTAATTGATGATATTCATCCAGATGTTTTAGCTTTTCTTTCAATTCTTCATAAAATACAAGGCTGCTATAATCGCCAGACAGATAATCGATATGCTTGAAGAAGGCAGTGATCTCGGCCTCGTTTACAGTTGAGTCCAGAGGGAGCGCTTTTTGCAAGCTCAGGCGAAATTCTTCCGGCGTATAGGCGCTGCGGGCGCAGCCTAGGATGTAGAAGCGGGCCGGAAGGCGCCGACGCTGGTAGAGGCGCCATAAGGCGGGAAGAAGCTTCCGACGCGTCAAATCGCCGGAAGCTCCAAAAATAATTAACCCGCAGGGTTCCGGCTGCAGTTCTCCACAAGACTTGGTGAATGGTTCACAAAGAAAAATAGCAGGAGATGCAGACATATAAACTACCCCTATCTTATTCTTTTATTTCTTTCTTACCATATGTAAAGCCGACAATTTGATCGGAAAAAATACTAAAGTCCTGGAGTTGAATACTATAAGAAGGGTTGGCGTAAGGGATGATTTTGGCGTTTTTCAAAATGATGCTGCTGGAATTATTGATAATAATGCCTTCTTTTTGCGGTGCGTTGGCTAAAAGGGTGTTGCGCAGTTCATTGCAGTCGCTAAAAAAATTATTATTATCAAGTACAATTTCACCTTCAATGGTGCCGAAATTAGTTAAGAGCATGATATTTGTATCTTCGAGCTCGCCCGAAGTATCCTCTTCTTTCAGCGTGTTTAAAGACATAGCGGCACAATTAATAGTGACGGCTTTCACATCAATGCGATTGGCGATAAAGCCGGGAGCCTTAGTTTTTTCGTTTTCCAAAATAAACGCCTCCTTTACTATCTAGCTACATTTTAATTCGACATTAGTTGAAAAATACCTGTAGCGTAATAATCTGAAGTGCTTTATCCTAGACTATTGACAAAGAGGCTTGGGTAACATATAATACATAACGTGATGTCGGGGCGTGGCGCAGTTTGGTAGCGCGCTTGGTTCGGGACTAAGAGGCCGCAGGTTCGAATCCTGTCGCCCCGACCATTTAAATTCAATACAGTCAATAGTCTTGCCAGTTGGCAAGACTATTTTTGTTTTTAATCAGGGTAAATCTTCTAATATTCTTCTAACGCTTAACTTCTCCAACAAGCATAAATCTTAATAAACATTATAGCAAACATAGTATTCGCCGGTTTCTTTGGTTGCATGTACTTTGGTTTTTATTTTACATTGGCCTTTTTTTTGAAAGAGTTCTTCGGCTCTCACCAGGGCTTTTTCCAAAGTTGAAACTCCAATTTCACACATATACAACACCTCGCAATCTTTTTATAGCATAGCACGAATGATAATTATTATCAATAAAATAATTATCAAGACTCTCTAGAATGAAGCGTAATGGGTCTTTGGTAATAGATAGCTGCTGCTTACATTATTGTTTGCAGCAGCTATTTTAATTTGCGGCAAGCTTTAAGAAAGCCGCATAAAGAGAGCCGGTATAGTTAGGAGTTCTTGAAAATTACATTTGGTTTAAAAATGGGACTTGACAAATGAGATTGGCAATAAAACTATAAACTCAGGACTGAGAGAAAGGACTTTTGGAGAAAGGGATCTTTTGGCGGGCGTTGAATCTAATATGAGCCGAATAAGGTGAGATTTTTACATAAAGGAGTTCGACGTAAAATAGATGAAGTGTAGTAACAAAAAAACATGGTTATGCTTTGGTTTTCTTTTATTTTCTCTTTTGTTTGTTCCTAATGCTGAAGCGGCCGCCTTGCGTCAAGGAGATCGCGGCGAGCAGGTGCAGTGGATTCAAGAACGTTTAGAAGACCTGGGGTATGAAGTGGGAGAAGCGGACGGTGTTTTTGGCGAGGAAACTCGTCAGGCGATTGTCCAATTTCAGTTAAGCAGAGGCCTTGACGCGGACGGAGTTGTAGGAGCCGGTACTTTTTACGCACTGCAGCAGAGACAGGCAGCGGTTGAAGTAAATCGTGGTTTTGGACGCAGAGGCGCGCAGATTGTGCAAATGGCTCAGCAGTATATGGGTACTCCCTATGCTTGGGGAGGAAGCAGCCCTGGAGGCTTTGACTGTTCTGGTTTTATCTATTACATATATAGCCAGTTCGGCATTTCCTTGCCGCGCATGAGTGATGGTCAATTTGAGGTAGGCAGGGCGATTTCAGGAGACAATCTTTTGCCTGGGGATTTGGTTTTCTTCACTACCTATGAACCTGGAGCGTCTCATGTGGGGATTTATCTTGGCGGAGGCCGTTTCATCCATGCCAGTTCAGCTGCGGAGGAAGTGACGATTACGCCATTGGGTAAATCTTACTATCAAGAACGCTATTTAGGGGCGCGGCGGGTCTGGTAAAAAACCGAAAAAGAGCTATGGAAGGCTTGCTTGCAAGTTTTCCATAGCTCTTTTCTTTACTACACAAGAATTTATAAAACGAACCGCGAAATACGCGAAAGGCGCGAAAAGGGTTTTATGATTGACTGTTCAAGCCTTCTACTGGACTTTTAGCTCGATAGAAGCTTCAAAGGTTCGCTCCCAGGGCGTTTTGGCAGTGGCATCATACCTGCGCAGCGGCAGCGTAGCGTTTGTTGCGGGAAAGTCGTAACGCTCTAGATGCACAGCGCTGCTCTGCAAATGGCGTTGCAGGCGGAAATTGGCTTCGGCGTAGTTTTGCTTTAAGGAATAAGGATCTTGGCGTTTAGCGAGCAGCCAGCGGTTTAGGCGGCTTTGAATGGTTTTTTGATAATACCAGTCATCCAGGAAGCGTTCGCCCAAAAAAGAAGCTTTTTTCGTTGTAGAAGCGTGCCCCTGCAACACGGCCAAGGCGTGCGTTACAATCGTTCCTAGAGAGTTACTGGTAGTATTCCAACCGGCATAAGCGGTTAATTGGTTTACGGGAACATCCAGCAGCACCAGCCAAGGATAGATTGTATTTAACGAGGAAAAATCTTCGCTGAGATCGACCAAGGCGACGGCTTTGCCTTCTTGCAGTAAAGAAGCTATTTCTTGAGCCGGCGCTAGCTGCTGCCAAGGAGAGTCGCCTTTGCGTCCGGCATGAATGTAGAGGATGAAATCGGCATTGCCTTCGGTAGCGGGGAGGACGCCGCTAAGAGCCAGTTTTTCTTTAGCGTTGGAAGCGATCGAATGGGGCATGTACGGCATGAGCATGCCTGGTACGTCCGGGCGAGAGTAGCGGATTTCCGCCTGGGCGGCGTGCGTGCGCTGCTGGGAGATGATTTTCCCCAAGAGAGAGAGCGCCACTTCGTCAGTGCCGCGTGTAATTTCGACGGAATGGGCTTTCTTCTGCGCTGCGTATTGAGCTAATTGCTCTTTTTCTTGATTTGGAAGCCCAAAAGGAAAGCCGTCATCTTGGCCTAAGATCAGCATCTGCAACGTTCCGGAAGCGGCTAAATCAATGAGTGAGCGGTTGAAGGCTAAATTCTGCTCGTAGAGAGCCGCATATTCGGTTTTTAATTCTTCGGGCAGTCTTTTTTCCATAGCCAGAAGAGGCTGTACGTCGTCAGGATTATCAAACCAGCCGATTTCGTCGGCCCAAATGGAATATTTTTTTAGATGATATTGGTAGATCTGATAAGGGCTGTTGTCAGCTAATAGCAGTCTGGGAATGATGCTGAAGGCATATAGAGGTACTGCTGGATACTCTTTGTGCCATTGCGTCAGCCAGTTGAGTAGTTGCTGCTCTTGCTCTTTTTTGCCGATGCGTTGGCGGGAGGCCAGAAGGCTGCCATGAACCAGCATGTCAGTAGAAAGAATAACCGCATCTGGTTTTTCCTCTTTTAATACGGTGGCTGCCCAGGCTGCCAATTTTTCCGGCGATGCTGGACGACGATAATGATCAAGCAGTTCAGGAGGAGGCAAGATGACTTGCATGCCTGCCAACTGTGCCAACTCGACGACAAAGTCAGTGCAAGGAGGCCTGCTGTCGAGGGGGAGCAGCAGAATACGCGCTGGTAATGTGCTGCTTGGAGTGGGAACTGTTGTTGGTTGTGGCGACGGAGCTATTCCTTTTGCAGGCATAACTAAGAGCAAAGCAAGCAAGGCGGCGATAAAAGGAAGCCAACGAAAAACATGTCTTTTCATGGATGCCAATGACTCCTGTTCTTTTTGGAAATCGATAATTTTGTACAAAGAAAACCCGGGAGATGGCTCCCGGGTGATGCAGACGATAGGAAGAAGATGTACTTATTCCTGCTTGTCGCGCAGGCTGCGATGGAGTTCAGCATGGCCTTGGCGAACTACTTCCAGGGCTTTTTCCAGATTTCCCGAGAGATGGCGGAAGACCTCGTCCGCATACGTCGTGGAATCTTGTTGGAGTTGGCGGGCTTGTTCTTGAGACTGGCGGTTCAGATCACGGGCTTGCTCCTGCGCTTGTTGCATGATTTGCTGCGCTTGTTCTTGGGCTTGTTTGGCAATAATGTTATCGTCGGTCATTTTGGCGCCGTAGACTTTCGCCTGTTCGACTACCCGCTGCGCTTCGCGCTGCGCGTTTTCTACAATTTGAGTCCGCTCGGCCAATACTTTCCGCGCTTCCATTACTTCTTGAGGGATAAGTTCCCGCAGATAATCCAAAAGACGTACCAGTTCATCTTCTTCAACAATGCGTTTGTTGGTAAAAGGAACATGGGATGATTCCATTAACAATGTTTCCAGCTCATCAAAGATTTCTTCAATCGTCATATTAAAGATGCCTCCTTACAATGTTTTCCGGGCAGCCAGCTCCCGGCAGCGTTGGGTGATTTCGTCGTACAACATAGGGGGGACTAGTTTGGAAATATCTCCGCCAAATTGAGCTAATTCCTTAATGCCGCTAGAGCTGACAAAGGAATATTCACTAGATGTCATCATAAAAACAGTTTCAATTTCAGGACGAACACACTTGATGAGAAGTGCGCGTTGAAACTCATATTCGAAATCACTAAGAGCGCGCAACCCGCGCACAATGATGCGACTATCTTTTTGCAGAACAAAATCGGTGAGCAAGCCGGAGAAAGAATCGACTTCGACGTTGGGGATATGTTGAGTAGCTTGTTTTAAGAGACGAACCCGTTCGTCCATGTTGAATAAAGGATTTTTCCCAGGATTGCGAAATACAGCGATAATCAAGCGGTCGTACATACTGCTGGCGCGTTCGAAAATATCCACATGTCCGTTAGTAACTGGATCGAAACTGCCCGGACAAACTGCAATCTTCACGAAAGGTCCTCCTTGTGTGCTGGCATTTTATAAAAGCTAAGCATAGTTTCTCCATATTGTTCTTGACGGCGCAATTCCAAATGGTTCAAATCTTCAGGGAGCGCTTCATGTCTTGAGTGCTCGAGGATTAAAATTCCGTTTGGTAATAACGCTGGGTTTTCATCAATAAAATGAAGAATTTGTAGCGGATGTCCTTGGTTATAGGGAGGATCGCAAAAAACAATATCGAAAACGAGCTGCTCTCTTTTGCAGCGCCCTAAAGCTTCTAAAGCTTGTGTGCGCCAGACCTCGCAGCGATTTAATAAATTGGTAGAAACAGCATTTTCGCGAATCAAACGACTGCATTCTTGCGCTTGATCTACGAAAATAGCATGAGTGGCGCCGCGACTAAGCGCTTCCAGTCCCAAATTGCCGGTTCCGGCAAATAAGTCCAGAATGCGTGCGCCGGAAAGAAATTCCTGGATAATAGAAAACAAGGACTCCTTAACCCGATCAGTTGTAGGGCGAGTTTTCAAGCCTGACGGCGCTTTAAGCCGCTTGCCTTTGGCTGAACCTGTAATGATACGCATGAATGAAAAACCTCATGTCCATAATGATAAAAAGATAGGCCGTGTTATGTGGAATACAGGCCACTGCTTATTGTATCACACCTTTACGTGCATCGGCCAGAGAAGGAAGTAAGAAAAGCTCTACAACATAGGTCCATTCTTCAGGGGTGCGCACTACCCCTACGCCGATAACGGTAAAATCGGAGTCTAAGATATTACGACGGTGTCCTGGACTTTGCATTAAGAATGAATGAGCTATTTTCATCGATTCTTCTTCTGGATCGCGCCAGCCTTTAAATAAATTTTCCGCCGCTGCGCGATAGGTGATGTTTCTTTTGTGAAGGCGGTCAAAAGGAGAATTTCCTTCCGGGTCATAATGCGAAAAAAATTTTCGTGCGGCCATGTCTTGCGCATATTGACGGGCCAAGCAGGAAAGTCGCGCATCTAAGCGCAACGGTTGTCGGCCGGCTTTGGTTCGCTCCTGATTGACCAAGGCGGCCAGCTCTTGTTCCTGGTTTGTTGGTACTTCCAGAGAAACTCCAGAGTTACAGGGCGCTTGAGATGCAAAAGAGGAAGTATTGCAGACAAGTAAGAGAGTTAGAAGCAATACTGGAAGAAGACGCATGGTAGCAACTCCTTTCGTGTCAAAAAGAGATAAAAACCTATGTATTGGACACGGAAGTATGCAAAGAACCGATGATATTTAAAAATTTGCTGTATAATAATGCTCTTAATGATATTCCGCATTTTTTTTGAGAATCCTGTAAGAATGACAATGAAATTTTATGCATAAAAAGTGGCAATTCGTGAATAAATATGCTATTATTTAAACAACAATGCTTTTTGTGTACAATACGTATAAAAAAACAGAAGATGCTGCAGCGGCATGCTCCGGCGCAGCGCCTTGACAAGGGTGAGGAAGATTTGTTACACTATCTTCAATGTAAATGTGTATCCATTCCGTCATCCTTTAAGAAGATCCAGCGAGGTCGGCAAGGAGAACTAACGGAAGGACTAGAGGAACGGTTAACCGTTTCTGGCTCTTTCTGCGCGTGTTAAGCTCCTTGCCGTTATCGGCAAGGAGCTTTTGTTTTCCCGGTTGACAGAATGGGGAAGGAGAATGCTGCTTATGAAAGGTCAGGTTTCACTCCGAGGGAAAGACATCCTTGGCTTGCGTACCTTCTCGACAGAGGAGATTCGTCGGGTTTTGGATACGGCGAAGGAAATGAAGGCGATTGTAGGGCGCGATATTAAGAAGGTGCCGACATTGCGAGGAAAATCGGTAGTTAACCTTTTTTTTGAGCCCAGCACACGTACGCGTACTTCCTTTGAATTGGCGGGAAAATATTTAGGCGCCGACGTTGTGAACATTACTACCAGCTCCAGCAGTGTTGTTAAAGGAGAAAGCTTGCGGGATACGTTGCTGACCGTGGAGGCTATGGGCGTAGACGTCATTGTTATGCGTCATGCTGCGGAAGGTGCGGCGGTATACGCATCGAAAATTGCCAAACCGGTGATTATTAATGCCGGCGATGGAGCGCATGAGCATCCCAGTCAAGGCTTGCTGGACATGTTTACCATTGAGGAGCGCAAGGGAAGTCTGGAAGGTTTGAAAGTAGCCATTATTGGCGACATTCTGCATAGCCGTGTGGCGCGCTCCGATATTTGGGGCTTGACAAAGATGGGGGCAACCGTCCATGTGGCCGGGCCTAAAACCTTAATTCCTCCTGGGATCGAAGAGATGGGAGCTGTGGTGCATGAGCGCATTGAAGATGCATTGGATGAAGCCGATGTTGTCAATGTGCTGCGTATACAGCTAGAGCGGCAGAAAAAAGGTTTGTTCCCTTCGCCGCGAGAATATGCTCGCATTTTCGGCATCAATCGGGCTCGCTTGTCTTTGGCTAAGGAAGACGCTGTGCTCTTGCATCCGGGGCCGATGAACCGAGGCTTGGAGATTTCGCCGGAAGTGGCGTACGATACGCAGTCTGCTATTCAGGAACAGGTGAAGAATGGTTTGGCTGTGCGGATGGCTCTGCTCTTTTTGGTACTGACGGGAGGGAAGCATGTTGAAGACAATCATTAAAAACGGACATGTTATTTGCCCCAGCCAAGGTTTGGACGGGGTTATGGATATTATTGTGGAAGACAGCCGCATTGCGGCTATTGGTGAAAACTTGGCAGCGCCAGCAGGTGCGCAAATTATAGATGCCGAAGGGAAAACGGTAGCGCCTGGTTTTGTCGATCTTCACGCCCACTTACGCGAACCGGGGCAGGAAGCAAAAGAAGACTTTGAAACCGGCAGCCGCGCTGCAGCAGCTGGCGGCTTTACCAGTGTGGCTTGCATGCCGAATACCCGCCCGCCTGTTGATAGCAGTATTGCTGTGAACGGCCTGAAAGAGCGGGCTCGCCAAGTGGCGATTGTCAATATGCTGATTGTCGGCGCTGTCAGCAAAGGGCAGGACGGAAAAGAGCTGGCGGAAATCGGCGATATGCTGCTCAATGGCGCCGTAGCCTTGTCTGATGACGGACATTTTGTCCATAATGCCAAGGTTATGCAGAATGCTCTTGACTATACGGCTATATACCAAAAGCCGATTATGAGCCATGCAGAAGAGCAGGCCTTGGTGGAAGACGGCTATATGCACGAAGGTGCGGTTTCCACCATGCTGGGCATGCATGGGCGTCCCTCGGTGGCGGAAGATATTGCGGTAGCTAGGGATGTGCTGCTGGCGGAATATACCGGCGGCCATGTGCATATTTCTCATGTCAGCACGAAAGGCGCGGTAGAGATTATTCGCCAAGCGAAAGCCAAAGGCGTCAAGGTGACGGCGGAAGTGACGCCGCATCATTTGGCGCTGACTGACGAAGCGGTCATGGGCTTTGACTCAGCTACCAAGGTTAACCCGCCGCTGCGCTCTATGGATCATGTAGTTGTGTTGCGGCAGGCGCTGCAAGAAGGCGTTATTGACGCCATTGCGACGGACCATTCGCCCCATGCCTTTGAAGAAAAAGACCGAGAATTTAAATATGCTCCCAGTGGTTTTACCGGTTTTGAGACGGCGCTGGGTGTTGTGTTAACCACGCTGTATCACGAAGGAAACATGAAGCTTCCTGAGATTGTCGCAGCCATGACCTCGCGTCCGGCGCAGGTGCTGGGCCTTGATTGCGGTACGCTGCGCGTAGGCAGTGATGCGGACATCGTTGTTTTTGATCCGGAGGCCGAATGGACGGTTGACAGCCGCCGGTTCTACAGCCGGGGTAAACATACTCCGTTTGAAGGAAAGTCCTTAAAAGGTCGCGTGACGGCCACTATGGTAGGCGGAAATTTGGTGTATCAAGACGGAGAGGTGCTTGTATGAAAGGAAAACTCATTTTAAGCGACGGAACTGTATTTCATGGCGAACTGCTGGCAGCAGGCGCAACGGTAGGGGAAGTCGTTTTTAATACCGGCATGACGGGCTATCAGGAGGTTTTGACGGATCCGTCTTATTGCGGTCAAATTGTCACGATGACCTATCCTTTGATTGGCAATTACGGCGTAGCTGAAGCCTTTGCTCAGTCGCGGCAGCCGTTTGTTAAAGGGTTTATCATCGGCGA
>NZ_JAQUZF010000157.1:0-4673 GCF_028691475.1 Anaeromusa sp. | reverse complement strand
TAATAATCTTTTCTAGGTTGTTTTCGATGAAATCATTTTTAAGTAATCTTCTCGGACTGTCCTTCTCATCACTATATACCGACGCTTTCACCACCCACAAAGTTTTGTTAAGTTAACTATACCATTCCCATTTTCAAAATCCTGCCAAAATACGATTCTTTTTAATAAACGCTTAAATTCTGGTATTAAACCAAAAGCCAAACACAAGAAACGTATCATCACAGCCAATTTGATCGTTATATTTGATTACAAACTAAATATCCATACACTCCAACATAGCAAAAGAGCTGCGGCAAGACTTGCAATCAAGTCTGCCACAGCTCTTTCTTTGTTTCAATCCCATAAAGAATATATCCAGAAGCACTTCTCACAGCCCTCTTGCGTACCCTCCGGTCACTCCCGCGACTCTTGTTCAAATCCCCGTAACCATGTATCTTTTTCACGCCAGGAGCAGGCGCTTCTTGCTCGACTCCTGCCAGCTATAGACCTTCATCCGACCAGATACGCCCTGGGTCGTAAATACGCCTTGAAAAGCCTTGATATCATCTAAAGTGGCGCTACTAGATCCGACTGCCACAACCAGCTGACCATCCCGCAGCGTCACAGTCAAGGGACTCTTGCGGGACACCGCAGACACCGGCACCTGCCACAACGTCTGCTGGCGATGCGGCAGCCAAGCCTCGACATAACCGCCGTCAAAGCGAAGCTGCAGCCAAATCGGCCCCCGCTCCGTATCCAGATACATCGTCAAAACCGAACCGCTCTCCACACTGCGCAAATCATACAATTCCAATTTCCCAGAAGCAGGCGCTTCTAAAAAAGCATAATCCAGCGGCTCCATGGTTGCAGCAGCAGCCACACTCATCTCTTGTTCTTCCTGCAGCACTGCTTGCGCAGAGGCAGCCGGCAAAAGCAAAAGACTCGCTGCTAACCCCAAACAAAGCCCTACCGTCTTTCTCATTCGTACTTCCTTCCTTACTCAACCAACCATTTCTTACGCGCTAAAACCTGGCCCAAACCTTGCCGTCTTTACCATTTTATGCGTCACCGTCGGTCGGCGTCAAGGAAAATACTGCACTCTACCCCCTGCGTTATTTCACCTCAACCACCTGTCCACCAGTGAGTTCCTGCAATTGCTGGCTTGTCACGCGAAATACCGCAAAAGGCGAACCTGCCGCCGCCCAAAGTTCGGCGTATTGAAAAAGGTCTTCGTCCAGCAGGCACGGAATCTCCTCTATATGCCCTACCGGCGGAATGCCTCCAATGGCAAAGCCGGTATGTTCCAATACATAGTCCGCATCCGGCTTGCGCAGGGCCTCGCCAAAATACTTGGCTACTTTGCGTTCGTTAATGCGGTTAGCGCCGCTGGCTATCACCAAAAACGGCATACCGCTCTTTTTCCCCTGAAAAACAATGGACTTGGCAATCTGCCCTACCTCGCAGCCAATCGCCGCAGCCGCCTCCGCCGCTGTCCGCGTCGTTTCTTCCATATTCCGCACCTGCAACGGCAGCCCGGACGCTTCCAATACTTGCCGCACTCTGCCAACGCTTGTCTTTTCTTCCATAAGAAACCCCTCCCTATCTCTCACCACACACAGACCATTACAATAATGTTATTATATCACAAGTTTTTTTCATTTTTGTTATTTTATTTGAAGCATTTGCTTCCTCTTACTTCTTTCTCCCAAAAATCATTCACTTCCCAATTGCGATATGATACAATGGCCTAATGAAGTTATTGTTAGATAGGAAGCCGCCACTTTGTGGTTTCTTAAAAGAAGGAGTTTTAGTATGGAACTGCTTAAAGAACGCATTCGCAAGGAAGGCCTGGTTCTAGAAAACCGCATTTTAAAAGTCGATTCGTTCCTCAACCAGCAAATTGATCCTGTTTTGATGATGGAGCTAGGCGAAGAATTCGCCAGGCGCTTCGCCAATGAAGGCGTACAGCGCATTTTCACTATAGAAGCCTCCGGCATCGCCATTGCTCTGCCTACGGCGCTGCGCATGGGCGTCCCTTTGGTATTCGCCCGCAAAATACGCTCTACCACCATGAATGATCAGGTATATGCTACCCAAGTCCATTCTTACACTAGAAATCTCACTAGTGATGTCATTGTATCTAAACGCTTCCTGCCGCCTGGCGAGCGCGTCTTGATTATCGATGATTTTCTGGCTAACGGAGAAGCTGCTTTAGGTTTGGCCGAGCTGGTACGCCAAGCAGGCAGCAAAGTTGTCGGCATCGGTATTGCCATTGAAAAATCCTTTCAACCCGGCGCCGCCAAAATCAAAAACGCCGGCTACCGTCTGGAATCGCTGGCCCGTATTGCCGACTTCAAATCTGGCCAGGTTCGCTTTGTAGGTGAAGAACCGTCGCCGGATGTTTCAATTTAAAAGAACAGAGCAAAGATTACGAAATACAAAATTTGAACAAGAGTACGACAGTGCCGGATGCACTTAGGGTCCGTTGCGCCATGGACGGCACAGCAACCGACGTCTTCTGGCTTTTTAATCGGAGGGTACGAAATTCACATATTAATTTTATTAAAAACGCGGGGCTTTGCCAAAACAGCAAAGCCCCGCGTTTTATGTTATAAAGCAGTTTATAGATACTTGTTTTGACCGGCTTCCAGCTCTTTCTCCTCTGAGGAAACGCCATTGAGAAGCAAATTGAGCACAATAGCGGCGATGCTGCCGGCGGTAATACCGCTATGCAAAATAACTTGAGCCCAGGCCGGGAAGTTGTGATAGAAATTCGGCACCGCCAACGTAATCATGCCCACGCCCAGACTGACGGCAACAACCATAATGTTCTGCGTACCGTCAAACTCAACTCGTGACAAGGTTTTCATCCCGCTGGCCGCAACCATGCCGAACATGGCAATACCTGCGCCGCCCAGAACTGGCAAGGGAATGGCGGCAATCACCGCAGCCAGTTTGGGCACGAGGCCCAAAAGAATCAGAATAACTCCGGCAGCGGTAACCACAAAGCGGCTTTTGACCCTCGTCAATGCTACCAAGCCTACGTTCTGCGCGAAGGCCGTATAGGGAAAGGAGTTGAAAATACCGCCCAGAATCGTGGAGAAGCCATCCGCCCGCAAGCAGCGGCTCAAATCCTCTTTAGTAATCTTCTTGTCGACAATTTCGCCTACGGCGATACAGTCGCCAGTCGTCTCCGTCATAACCACCAGCATGACCAGCACCATAGCGGCAATAGAGGCCGCATCAAAAGTAGGATAGCCGAAAGCAAAAGGGGTAGTAATTCCCAGCCAGGAAGCATCGCCTACTTTGGAAAAATTGACCATGTCGAAAAAGCTGGCTAAGATCGTACCGCACAACAAACCTAAGAGCACTGCAATGTTGCTGATAAATCCTTTGAAAAAGCGGTAAAAGAAAAGAACCAACGCCAAGGTCACCAACGCCAGCAAGATATAAGCCGCGCTGGCAAAGTCCTTAGCCGCCGGATTGCCGCCGCCAGCCCAGCGCACCGCCACCGGCATCAGCGTCACGCCGATAATCGTAATGATCGTCCCCGTCACCACCGGCGGGAAGAAGCGCAAAAGGGAGCTGAAATAAGGAGCGGCGAGATACGTTATAATCCCGGCCACAATAATCGAGCCGTAAATACCGGTCAGTCCGTGCGCTTGGCCGATTAAAATCATGGGCGTCACGGCGGCAAAAGTCACGCCCTGGATCATGGGAATTTTCACGCCCATATTCCCAAAGCCGACAGTTTGGATAATGGTGGCAATGCCGCAGGTAAACAGATCGGCGTTAATCAGATAAATTAATTGCTCGCTGCTCAGCCCCAGGGCATTCGCCACAATGAGAGGAACCGCCACTGCCCCGGCGTACATAGCCAGCACGTGCTGCAGACCGTACACAAACAATTTGCTCAGCGGCAGCATCTCGTTAACAGGATGGGTTTTTTCCATGGTTCAGCCTCGTTTCTTGGTTAGTAATGCGTTCAACACTTTTTCCGGCGTCAAGGGCAGCTGCGTCAGCTGCACGCCGGTAGCGTTGAAGACGGCATGGGCAATCGCCGGCGCTGGCGTGTTAATGACCGCCTCGCCGATGGACTTAGCGCCGAAAGGACCTGTCGGTTCGTAGCTAGGCTCAAAGGCCACCCGCACGTTTCCCACATCCTTGCGGCAAGGAATCTTATATTGCATAAAATTACAGGTTTCCAAACGCCCTTGCCCAGTATAGCGCACTTCTTCATAGAGCGCCATGCCAATCCCCTGGACAACGCCCCCCTCAGTCTGTACGCGGGCCAAAGCCGGATTGATCACCGTGCCGCAGTCCACAACGGCCACAAAATCGATAGGCGTCACCTTGCCGGTAGCCTTGTCAATTTCCACTTCCGCAAAGCCCGCCACAAAGGGCGGCGGCGACGTGGGACTGCCGTAAGTGCCCTGCCCTGTCAATTGCTGACATCCCGCGCCTAAAGCCATCCGTTCCGCCAGCTTGGCCACGGTCAATCGCCTCTTGCCATCCTCACTCCAAAACTTCACGCCGTCGAAAGAAATTTGAGCCCCGTCTGCTTCCAATAATTTAGCCGCCTGTTCCAGCATCTTGCCGCGCAATTCCTCCGCCGCCAGCTTAACCGCCATACCAGTCACATAGGTAGTGCTGGAAGCGTACGAACCGGGATCAAAAGGAGACACATCCGTATC
>NZ_JAQUZF010000036.1:0-22805 GCF_028691475.1 Anaeromusa sp. | reverse complement strand
CTTCTAAGCCGTCGGTCGGGAGTTCGAATCTCTCCTGGGACACCATTGAAAATTGGCTGTCAGGAGAACCCAATGAAATAACAAGGGTTTCAGACGTTTATAAAGTGGTTTGTATCCATAGAAATGTGGAATACAGACCATTTTTTTATGCAGAACATAGAAAATGCGGGAGATGTATAGTTTAGGATAATAACCTGATTTAGGGAGAGGTGTTGGCAGGAAATCAGAAGTATAACGCGAAGTATACAAGCGAAGTTGGAGAGGGGGATTTTTATGCGGCAGTGGGGCCGGATTTTTTTGTTATGCCTATTCGTTTGTTGGGGAAGTGTTGCAGCGCAAGCCCAGCAGATTCAGTTGGATGTATTGACCGTGAACGATTTTCATGGCGCCTTGGCGCCGGAAGAGCGGCGTCCTGGTGCTGCGGTACTGATGGGGGCGATTGAGCAGGAACGCGCTAACAATCCCCAAGGAACGCTTCTTCTGGCGGGAGGAGATATGCTGCAAGGAAGCGTGGACTCCAATTTGCTCTATGGGCGTCCTGTTGTTGAAATGATGAATGCTATGCAAGTTGACGCCATGGCTTTGGGGAATCATGAATTTGACTGGGGCTTGCGGGTATTGCAGGAACGGGCCAAAGAAGCGCATTTTCCTTTTTTGTGCGGCAATGTAGTGGATAAGCAGACGGCTATGCCTTTGGAGTTTGTGAAGCCCTATGTTATTTTAGAAAGACAAGGCGTTAAAATTGCCGTCATTGGTGCGGTTACGCAGGAAACCCTCTATAAAAGTCATCCTAATGCGGTATTTGGTCTGGAAATTCAAGATCCTGCGGTTAGGATCAACGCTTGGGCTCAAGAGGCGCGTAAACATGGTGCATCCATCGTCATTGCGTTGACTCATTTGGCTTCCTATATGGATAAGGATGGCAAGATAACTGGAGAGGCTGCAGAGGCAGCCTCTAAGCTGACTGGAGTGAACGTGCTGGTAAGCGCACATTCTCATGAGCGGGTGGCTGGTTTTGTTAAAGGCATAGCCGTGCTGCAGGCGGAAGCCTATGGCCGCGGTTTGGGGAAAGTACGTCTTAACTATGATTCAAAAACGAGAACCGTACAGATGCTTTCTGCCAGCGTGACGGATTTGGTGGCGCATCCGGCACCGCCGGAGCCGCGCATGCAGGAACTGGTGCGCCGTCAGGAGGAACCGATTATAGCCTTAAAAGGACAGACGGTAGGTAGTTCGCTTTATCCCTTGGAGCATAGCCGTAATGCTTTTTCGCCATTGGGACAGTGGGTGGCGGATGCCATGCGTTCTTCTGTGCAAGCGGATGTGGCCTTTCTAAATGGAGGCGGTGTGCGTTTGGGGCTGCCGGCAGGGGAAATTTCTCTAGGACAGGTATATGCGGCGCTTCCCTTTGACAACACGCTATATACGGTACAACTGAGCGGGAAAGAAATCCGTAAAATTCTGGAGCATGGCTTATTTAATCCGACCTTTGGGATGCTGCAATTTTCGGGCTTAAAAGTCGTTTGCGATCCGGATATGCCAGAGGGATTTCGTATTAAAGAAGTCCGGTTGGCTAGCGGCGATGAGCTTGCAGATGGTAAGCACTATTTGGTGGTTGCCAATGACTTTATGGCAGCAGGCGGCGACGGGTACACGATGCTGCGTGAAGGCTTGGAGGGACGAGACACGTATATCTTCTTGCGTGATATCGTTTTACGCGAAATGAAGCGCCAACAACCGATTGACTTTACTGGCGATGAACGGCTGCTCGAACGTAAGGGAGACAGCTTGCGGCTGCCTGATGCGGCTTAAGGGACTTTGTAAAGAAGGTAAGAGCAGGGGGCTTGGATAAAATACATCCAGGCCTCTTTTTTTTATTTATGAAGCATGTTGGAAGCCGATAGTTAGAAGTACTTAGGGCAGGAATTTTTTATCTGTGCTAGGAATATAAATTTATAGACGTCAGAAACGATCAAGGGGCTGGGCTGAGGTAGTTAGTGATGTGAAAAAAGCGTTGGAGGATGTAATACGGAATTATGAATGAAGATGCTAGATGGTTAGGACAGATAAAACGGCTGGAGCGAAAAAGAAAATGGATTTGGCTGTGTGCGGCCCTGGCTTTTTTAGCTGCTTATTTTCATCGCACTGTAACCGGCGTTGTTGCGGACAGTTTAATGCGGGATTTTTCCATTGCGCAGGCGTCGGAGCTGGGCATGTTGTCGTCTATTTACTTTTATACGTATGCTGTGTTGCAGGTGCCTTCCGGCATGCTGGCGGATCGCTATGGACCGCGTTTGGTTATCAGCGCCTCAATCGTCATCGCAGCGGCGGGAGCGGCGCTGATTGCCGGTGCAGAAAGCCTGAACAGTCTCTACCTTGGCCGCTTTTTAGCAAGCGTGGGCGTCAGCGTGATTTATGTTAATGTGGTTAAGCTGCAGGCGGAATGGTTTCGTCTGCGGGAATTTGCGACCATGCTAGGCTTATTGACGCTCGTGGGAAACGGCGGTTCCTTACTGTCGGCTACGCCGTTAGCTGTGTTGGTAGAATCAACTGGGTGGCGATCCGCGTTTTTTTTGGTGGCGTTATATTCCGTGCTTATGGCGGGCGCTTGCTGGCTTGTGATTCGTAATCGTCCTGCAGAAGAGGGGCTTCCTTCTATGAAAGAGCTTGCAGCGCACGAATTTGGCGGTACCGTCGCAAGTTCTTCCGCGCAAACGGGGATGAAGTTGGGCTTGTTGACGGTGCTGCGCAACCGGCATACCTGGACGCCGTTTTTTGCATCGGTTGCGGTTTTTGGCGTCTATATGACCTTTAGCGGGATTTGGGGCGTACCTTATTTCATGCAGGTAATGCACATGTCGCGTGTGGAAGCGGCGAATCAAGTGCTGCTCATGTTTCTGGGAAATATGGCAGGAGCGCCCCTTGTAGGCTATTTTTCTGACCGCTTGGGGCGGCGGCGTAGTCCGTATATCGTGACAACTCTTTTGTTTCTGGCGGCTCTGGCTGGCTTAATGCTAGGCGGAGAGCAAATGCCTGCGTGGCTGTTATCCCTGCTTTGTTTTTTCTTTGGTATCGGCGTATCCGGCGTATCAGTGGCTGTTGTATGTGCCAAGGAGGTGAATCCGCCGCAGCTGACAGGGATTGCTGCTGGCGTGGTAAACTCGGCTCCTTTTGTTGGAGCGGCTCTCATGCAGCCGGCTTTTGGCTGGGTATTGGACCAGTTTTGGCAAGGCAGCATAGAGCATGGCGTAAAAATATATACATCCGAAGCATATCAAAATGCCTTTGGTCTGTGTGCTGTGGTTTTGCTGCTTGGTTTATTAGCGACCTTTTTGATTAAAGAGACCTATGGCAAACAGATAGGAAGTTGATACCGGGCTTAAGCGGATAAAACAAAACTCCTGCAGAAAACCGCAGGAGTTTTGCTGCAGGAGCTTGGTATTCAAATTTCACTAGTTGGCTTTTGCGTGGACGGAGTTGCCAAACTGGAACTGGAGAGGTCTAGTATTCTTTGCCAGTCGGCGACTGCAGCAGGGGATAATTTGTAAGAGCTTGTTTTGCCGTCCGCCGAGGTCAGCGTTAAACGAATGGAAGAACATTTACGAAACGCATCAAGCTCTGTTGAGGATAAGCCGTACATTGTGCTGCGCCAGGGGCTTAGAACGGCCGGATCCGGAGTTCCTGTGCGATTGTACATGGTATCGGCTTCAAGACGTTTTATTTGCAAGATATTATTGTCAATTTGCAAGTAAGCATGCTCTTGAAAGGTGCCGCGGTTGCTGTCCATGCGCAGCCAGAACGTAGGAGAAGCCCCTAAATCTATGTATTTTACCAAGGAACAGTAAGTCGTAGCATGGTTGTCGGTAAACTTTTGCCAACTCGAAAAGGCAATATTGTCGACGTCGCTTTCTCTAGCGATGCTGGCCAAAGAAAGACTGCAGCCCCACAAAAGAAAGAAGCAGAAAGTCAAAACAGATATTTTTTTCATTACACACCTCCGCGGGATTTTTATTGTTACTTCCCTAGAAAGAGGATTTTATCCTGCCAAGATTATGTGGAATAAAAAAATGTGATGAATTGCAGATGGACATAAGTCGCTTGTAGGAAATCGAGATGCCTGAGATTCCCATGTAAAGCAATTTCTTACAGGCTTGAAAGGAAAACCATAACTAACGTTATATGGCAGATTCGCGATTTTTGGCTTGCTGGGAAATTTAGATTATGTATTATCGCTGAAAAATCAACAATTTTCGCCGGAGAGTGCTATAATAAAAAATAAGGAAACCAGAGAAATGCAATTTTTAAAAGTATGGGAGGAGAAAACATGGCTGTAGTAAAAATTCCGTATAGCAAGGGTTTTATCGAGGCCCAATTTGATGATGCAAGATTAGTTGGTGTGCTTGAGTCTAAAGCGCACCATTATAAACCGGAGGCTGGCGAACAGGAGCTGGTGAAAAAAGCGTTGGAGAATCCAATTGGTTCTCCGAGGCTGCGTGACTTGGTCAAAGGGAAAAACAAAATTGTGATCATTGCCAGCGACCATACTCGTCCAGTGCCTAGTAAAATTATGGCGCCGATTATGCTTGAAGAGATTCGCAGCGGTAATCCGGAGGCGGACATTACTTTCTTGATTGCTACTGGCTTCCATCGTCCGACAACCAAAGAAGAGTTGATCGGCAAATTTGGGGAGAAAGTCGTTGCTGAAGAAAAAATAGTAGTTCATAATGCCTTTGAGCCGGAAGCTATGGTGAATATTGGCAAGCTTCCTTCGGGCGGCGATATTGTCATTAATAAATTGGCTGTAGAAGCGGACTTGCTGATTTCTGAAGGGTTTATTGAGCCGCACTTCTTTGCGGGCTTCTCGGGCGGTCGTAAAAGCGTTTTGCCGGGCGTAGTAAGCAAGGTAACGGTATTGGCTAATCACAATTCCCGTTTTATTGCCAGCGACAAAGCTAGAACCGGTAATTTGGAAGGCAATCCGATTCACATTGACATGCTGCATGCTGCTAAAACCGCTAAATTACAATTTATCTTGAATGTTGTTATTGATGCGGACAAAAAAATTATCAAAGCCTTTGCTGGCGATCTTGAAAAAGCGCATGCTGAAGGTACAAAATTTGCCGGTGAATTGGCTAATGTAGCCGCGAAACCTGCGGATATTGCTATTACTTCTAATGGCGGCTATCCGTTGGATCAAAATATCTATCAAGCGGTTAAGGGAATGAGCGCGGCAGAAGCCACTTGCCGTAAAGGCGGCGTGATTATCATCTGTGCAGCTTGTAACGACGGGCACGGCGGCGAAGACTTCTATGAGTGGTTTAAAAAGGCTGAGAGCGCACAAGCGGTTATGGATGAAATTATGGCCATTGAGCCCCAGCATACGCTGCCGGATCAATGGGAAGCCCAAATTTTGGCGCGCATCTTGATTGACCATACGGTCATTATGGTGACCGATCAGTGCGATCACAGCATGATCACAGACATGAAAATGAAAGTTGCCAATACGCTTCCGGAAGCGATGAAAATGGCTGAGGAAATTGTTGGCAAAGACGCCAGTATTACTGTGGTTCCGGATGGCGTTTCCGTAATCGTAAAATAGAAGAACCAGAAACCAACTAAAGGAGCTGCGGAATAATCCGCAGCTCCTTTTACAGTGGGGCGTTTTGAGATTAGCGTGGTTTGAAACATGATTTACAGCTGTTTCTCAACCTGTTAACGCCTCATATTCTTCGGTAGACAAGATGTTTTCAGGATTCAGGATGATGATTAAACGTTCGTCTATTTTTCCGATGCCTACAAGGTATTTACTGCTGAGATTTGCCACAAATTCTGGCTGTTGTTGAATTTGCTCGTCCGAGATGGTAACAATGTCAGTTACTTCATCTACAATACATCCCGCAACCGTGTTTTGAATGTTCAGCATAATAAACTTGCTTTCTTCTGCAATTACTGTTTTTTTAAGTCCTAGCTTAATGCCGAGATTAAAAATATAATTGATTTGTCCCCGCAAGTCAATCATACCTTCAATTACATCGGGCAAGCCAGGAACTTTGTGGATTTTGAATTTTTGAGGACGCAGTATGCCGCTTACGGCTAAAGCGTCAACACCATATTCTTCGCCGTTTAATTCAAAAACGACAAGTTGAATTTGAGCCATGGTTTCACCTCCTAATATAGTGGGCGCTTTACTAGCGTTCATCAGCTAAGGCATTTAGTTGCTCGGTGAGACTTTGAATTTCTTCGACGCTGGCAGTTACTTCTTCGATGGCAGCGGCTTGTTGTTCGGAAGTTAAAGCTGTTTCTTGTCCCATGGCTACGGTTTTTTCAACGGAACCGCTGATGGCAGTGGTAAATTCTTGGATTTTACCAACGGTTTGTTTAGAATCGGCGGAAAGTTTTCTGATTTCCTGGGCGACTACGCCGAAACCCAGGCCGGCTTCACCAGCTCGGGCGGCTTCAATGGCCGCGTTTAAACCCAGGAGGCGTGTTTCGTCGGCAATGTCTTTAATTAAGGTCGTTACCTGATTGATTTCGCCGGTAACGGTATTTACATTTTTGATTTCAAGATTTAATTTGCTTTGGTTTTCGCTTACAGTGCAGGCCGAGGCGGCTAATTCTTCCATAGTTGCTGAAATTTGTGCGATACCATCGTTGAGCACATTAGCAAGGGCTTTTAGTTTTCGCTGATGATAAGCGGATTTAGAAAGGCTGTTAGCAACAATGAAAAGGACATTAGCAGCGGCTTCGATACTTTCTTTGGTTAGTTTGCGAACTTCTTTTACGGCTTCGACATAACCCTCTTCGTCAACGCCGATTTCGCGGGCAATGCGACGATATTTTGTTTCGTCAGGCAACTCCGTTAAAACTTGGCCGCCCAGAATGGTGCCGATTTGTCTGCCTTCTACGATGATTGGCGCAGCAAAGTCGATTAAGCCGGCATGACATTCATAAACGACAGGTTTTCCAAGACGAGCTGCTTCTTCGCCGCCTTTGCGGTGAGACTCAGCGCAACGCTTGTCGCCGCATTCGGTGGCATGCGTATAGTCCATGCAAAAGCGAGTGTAAGAGCTCGGATCGGTAACCGGGGTGCCGTTAACATCAACCGTTACGCTGGCTAAACCTACGCCTTTCGCAAAGTCGTCCTGGAAGCGTTGAAGGAAATCGAGGTCTATTACGTCTGTTATTTTCAGATCGTTTAAGTCATCGGACGTTGTCAATTTGAAGTGTTGTTTCATAATTCATCGCTCCTTTTTGGCTAAACCCAAGGTGATAGAGTCAGGAAAAAAGGAAGTTGAGCAAGCATTGTGTCCTTTGTTATATTTTACACTACAAACTATCAATTCGCAATTTTCAAATAATTATTTTAAAATAATGTTATCAAGGTAGACTTTTTTAGGGTCGAGTAGATGATGATTGAGGTTGAAAGATATGGATAAAGTAAGCATTGTAAAAACCTTAAATTATGATATGGCGGAAGTTGAGCGCGGCGTACGGGCCGCGGTTGATTTAGCGGGCGGCATGGCGGCGTTTGTGAAGCCGGGACAGCTGGTGCTGGTTAAGCCCAATATGCTGGAAAGCGGCCATCGAGATTTTTTGGTGACAACTCATCCAGAAGTGGTGCGGGCGGTGTTGCGCCTGGTTAAAGAAGCGGGCGGCATGCCCTTGGTGGGGGATTCGCCAGCCTTTGAAAGTACGCAGAAGGTGGCTGAAAAGACCGGCATAATGGCTGTGTGCCGGGAAGAGGGGGCTAGATTAGTTTCATTTGATGAAACATGCCGCGTGTCGTATGCTGCGGGAAAAATGGCGCAAGGCTTTTCGTTGGCTAAGGCTTGCGTGGAAGTTGACGTTGTTGTTTCCGTAGCAAAAATGAAGACGCACTCATTGACTGGAATTACAGGGGCTGTAAAGAATCTTTTTGGCGCCGTAGTGGGAGGGGAAAAAGCGCAGTATCATTTGCGCATGCAAAAGCATGCGGATTTTGCGGCGTGGTTGGTTGATTTGGCGGAATGCTTACGGCCGGCTTTGTCGATTATAGACGGCGTGCGAGCGATGGAAGGGCAGGGGCCGCGCAATGGCGCGGCGTATGAGGCCGGCGTGGTGCTGGCTGGCGCCAATCCGTTTGCGGTAGACGCAGCCATGGGGCGCCTTATGGGCTTTGCTGGAGGCAGGCTGCCGGTGGAATTGGAGGCTGTACGGCGTGGTTTGGTGAATTTGGAGAGATTGAAGTTAGTGGGAGATGGGAGGGACCTTGCTTTCGGTTTTGTGCCGCCCCATACCTATGAAAATTTGGAAGAGGTTGTGCCTTCCTGGCTGGCGGCTGCGGCGCGGCGAGAGTTGACGGCCTGGCCAGTGGTGGATGCTGCTAAATGCATTCGCTGCGGACGTTGTGTGGCGCACTGCCCGCCGCACGCCATGTCAATACGAGAGAAGGTCCTTATTGACCAAGCGCGTTGCATTCGTTGTTACTGCTGTCAGGAATTGTGTCCGGCTGATGCAGTACAGTTGAAAAAAGGGCGGTTGCTGCGCTTATGGCAAAGCTGGAAAAAATGGCGCGGGCGGTAGAAAAGCAACGGGTTAAGACGACGTACGGGAATAACGATAGTAAAGTAAATTGATCTTTTAAGCTTCGCTGTCTGGCGAAGACTGTCAGTAGATGAATGCTGGGAGGGGGAAACATGATCAAAAGAGTCGATGTATCCAGTCGTCTTGGCAGTGAACTGCCGCAGCAGCAAGAAAGTTATGAAGAGGGGCGGATGCAGGGAAAGGCGAGTGATGCTTTTTCGCGCATTTTACAAAGACTGTTACGGCCATCGCGCAAGAGTCGGAAGAGTTCCAAAAAATAAGAAGAGGAATTTTGCATGCGCTGGCGAAAAATAAAAAAGTTACCTTGCTGCTAGAAAGAAAGTGGGCAGCGGGCTGAACGGGAGGGCGTATGCGAATTGCTGTCATTGACGGGCAAGGCGGCGGTATGGGTAAGATCATTGTGGATCGCATCCGACGCGAGTTCCGGGAAGAAATGGACGTGCTGGCGCTAGGTACTAATGCGCTGGCGACAGCGGCTATGTTGAAGGCGGGCGCCAATGAGGGCGCTACCGGTGAAAATGCCATTGTGCGGAATGTGGAACGCGTGGATCTGATTGTCGGTCCCCTAAGTATTTTATTGGCGAACGCCATGTTGGGGGAATTGACGCCGCGGATGGCGGAAGCTATTGCCAGCGCGGGAGTTCCTAAAATTGTGTTGCCGCTACATAGGGAAAATGTGGAAGTCCTGGGTTCTTCAAATGAGCCGCTGCCGCATCTAGTGGATGCGTTATTGGATGAGTTGCGAAAGAAAAAGGAGGCCGGTTCAAATGTGTGAGGCCAATGTATATTTGCTGGAGAACGGGAAGGAAGAGCTATTGTTGGAGCGTGTAGATACGATTGTTCCTAAAGGCAATGAAATTTTTTTAGAGAATATTTTTGGACAACGTAAAACCTTGGCTGCGCAGATTAAAGAATTGCATTTGGTGGACCACCGGATCATTCTGGAACGGGTGCAGAAATAGGCATGATTGACATTCGGCAGTTAGTAAAGCAATTTGGCTCTCGAACGGCGGTGGACGGGCTGGAATTGCGCATCCCCGCAGGAGAGATTTTTGGCCTTTTAGGGCCGAACGGCGCCGGCAAAACGACAACCATTCGCATCTTGACCACCTTGGCCAAGGCCAGCTCCGGCGAAGTGTTGGTTCATGGCTTTCGTTTAGGCAGTGAGGATGCGCAGATTAAAAAGCTGATCGGCGTTGTGCCGCAGCACTTTAACCTGGATGTGGACTTGACGGTGGAAGAAAATCTGGAATTGCACGGGCGCTTGCATCACATGGAGCGCTCTCTTTTGTTGCAGCGCATGAGTATGTTGTTGGAGTATGTGGAGCTGCAGGATCGTCGCAAGGAACGGATTCAGAGTTTGTCGGGAGGCATGAAGAGACGGGTGATGATTGCACGGGCGTTGTTGCATGAGCCGAAAATATTGTTTTTGGATGAGCCTACGGTGGGGCTGGATCCGCAAGTGAGGCGTCGTTTGTGGGACTTGATTCGCCGCCTGAATAAAGACGGGGTTACAGTACTGCTGACAACCCATTATATTGAAGAAGCGGAGCATCTGTGCCATCGTGTGGGGATTCTGGATAAGGGACGGCTTATTGCTTTAGAAACACCTGCGGTATTGTGTCAGCGCGTGGGCCCTTTTGTTGTTGAGTGGCCGGGAGAAGAGGGGCTGGAAAGCCGGTTCTTTTCCGAACGCAGCGAAGCGGCGGCTTTTGCGGCGCAGCTTGCGGGGGACGCGGTGTTACGGCAGTCTAATCTGGAGGATGTATTTGTAGAAATGACGGGACGCAGGGTGAGTGTATGATCGAAGATGTATGGACTGTATTTTGGCGAGACTGGCTTGTATTGCACCGCCGCCTGGCTAAGTTTATTTTATCGCGCATGGTAACGCCGATTTTGTACCTGGTCGCTTTTGGCTGGGGTTTGGGCCGTTCTATGTCCTGGAGCGGCGGCAGTTATTTGGACTATATTGTACCGGGCATCTTGGCGCTGAATTCCATGAATATCAGCTTTAGCTCCGTAGGCTCGCCGCTTAATATGAGCCGCTTGTACCATAAGACATTGGAAGAATATCTGATTGCGCCTATTTCTTCCGTTTCTTTTGTTGTAGGCAAGATTTTGGGCGGCGTAGTCCGCGGTATGTTATCTTCGCTGGTGATTTTGTTATTGGCCTGGCTGTTTGGCGCTGTGCTGAATTTGGACGGCTGGTTTGTACTGTTTCTATTTTGCAATTGCTTTTTGTTTGCGGCTTTAGGCGTTGTAGCGGCCTTGCTTATTGACTCGCATGAGGATATGGCCAACTTCAGTACGTACATATTATTACCTATGTCTTTTTTGTGCGGTACCTTTTTTTCCCCGGACCGCTTGCCTCAGGCGGCAGCCTGGGTAGTGGAGCTGTTGCCGCTGACCCACGCCAGCCAGTCCCTTCGCCAGTTGGCTGGGGGCGGAGAAATTCCTTTTGTTTCGCTTGCAGTGTTGTTGCTTTATGGCGTGGCTTTTTCCGTCTGGGGCGTGAGGGCGCTTGAAAAACTTCGTCGCTGTTAGAAACTTGACAGGACGGCTTTAGTGGGATATACTTACTTACGCAGATGACTCCGTAGCTCAGCTGGATAGAGCGTTTGACTACGAATCAAAAGGTCGCAGGTTCGAATCCTGCCGGGGTCACCATTATGATTAGTAAAGCTTTGCGATAAATTCGCAAAGCTTTTTTTATTTCTAGATTACGTAATCGATAAAGGAACAATATGGAAAATGCGATATCATTATTGTAGGGATGGGAAGACGGAATGATTCTGTCGCGGATTCATCAAGGAGGATGATGCTATGAAAATTACCGAATCGACAGTGAAGCTGAGCAGTCAGCACACAGCGGTGAGCAAAACCCAGGAGCAAGAGACTCTGGAAGTCTGGGTGGACGGCAAACAGGGGGCTAAGGCGGGAACGGACGCAGTCAAAGTAGATGTATCGGCGCTGGCCAAGGAACTGCAGCAGAAGGCGACGGGAACCGAGGCTGCGAAAGAAGTGACAGATCCCTTTGAAATGAGCGATGAGAACAAGCGTAAACTGGAAATGCTGCAACGCTTTATGGAGGCGTTAACAGGGAAGAAGTTTAAGTTTGTCATGCCGCAGCTTGATAAAGAGACGCGTCGGGCGATGACAACGCAGGTGAGCCTGCAACTGAATGTTGCAGGAGGCGGCAGCGGCAGCGCCGTGCAGGCGGGTCCGCAGCGCGTTGGCTGGGGCGTTCGTTACGACTACAGTCGGGAACACTATGAAGCGGAACAAGTATCCTTTCAGGCGCAGGGCCTTGTCAAAACCGCAGATGGTCGGGAAATTCGCTTTGATATGCAAATGAACATGAGCCGAGAATTATATCAGAGCGAGCACCTTAGTCTCAAGGCGGGGGATGCGGCCATTGATCCGTTGGTGATTGAATTTGGCGAACCTTTTGCTAAATTTTCCGGGCAAAAAGTTAATTTTGACTTAGATAACGACGGTTCAGCGGAAGAAATTCCTTTTTTAGCGTCAGGCAGCGGCTTTTTGATGCTGGATAAGAATAATGACGGCAAGGCGACGGACGGCAGCGAATTGTTCGGGCCTTCGACAGGTCAGGGCTTTTCCGAATTGGCTGCATATGATAGTGACGGCAATCAATGGATTGATGAAAATGATTCGATTTACAATAAGCTGCGGATTTGGACGAAAGACGCTAATGGCCAGGATCAGCTTCTGGCGTTGGGCCAAGCTGGAGTGGGCGCTATTTATTTAGGGAATGTATCGACCGAATTTTCCATGAAGGATGCTGCAGGCAATGCCCAGGGGCAGATGCGGACGAGCAGCGTCTTTCTTAAAGAAAATGGTCAGGTCGGCATGGTCAAGCAGATTGATTTGATAGTGTAAAAAACAATAAAAAAAGGACAGCAAGTGCATAAATGCTTGCTGTCCTTTTGAATTACCTTATAAAATGGTGCGGGCGAGAGGACTTGAACCTCCACACCTTACGGCAACAGATCCTAAGTCTGCCGCGTCTGCCATTCCGCCACGCCCGCGAGAAAATAAAAAATGGTGACCCACGTTGGACTCGAACCAACGACACCCTGATTAAAAGTCAGGTGCTCTACCGACTGAGCTAGTGGGTCATAATGGCTGGGGCGGCTGGACTCGAACCAACGCATACCGGAGTCAAAGTCCGGTGCCTTACCGACTTGGCTACGCCCCAACAGTATGAAATTAATGGGGTGACTAGAGGGGTTCGAACCCTCGAATAACGGAGCCACAATCCGCCGTGTTAACCACTTCACCATAGCCACCATGTCTTTGCGACGTGATTTATTATAGACTAGGAAGGGAGGAGATGTCAAGGGCCATTTTGTAAAACGTTATTATCTTGGTATAAGAGGGTGCGAACGCAGTTGTTTTGCGGTGCGAAGCGTACGGAGGCTGCTAAGTTGGAAGGGGATGGGGTCACTTTTTGAAAAATTTGCGGGAATTAGTTTTTCTGCAAAGAAGATGTTTTTTATTATTATTAAGGAAGGGAAATTAAATGCGCTTAAACGGTTGACACTGCTGGTGCAAATGGTATATAATCATATACGTTGCTGAGGACAGCGGCAGCATAAATGCGGAAGTGGCTCAGTGGTAGAGCATCGCCTTGCCAAGGCGAGGGTCGCGAGTTCGAATCTCGTCTTCCGCTCCAGAAAATCAAACCAGCAGGGAACTGCTGGTTTTTTTGCGTCTGTTTCTTGTTTTTCCCCTGGGTGTGTGATAACATATTATGCATGACATGCGCATGCCCGTTTTTGGCTGCGCCATGAAGTCTATCATCAGGGAGGATTCGGCATTCATGAAAGTAACTGCGGAAAAGCTCGACAACCATAAAATGACTCTGGAAATTGAAGTACCTCAGGCAGAGGTGGCTAAAGCCATTGACCAAGCCTGCCGCCAGTTGGCGAACCAAGTAAGCATTCCTGGCTTTCGTAAAGGCAAAGTGCCGCGTAAGATTTTAGAGCAGCGCATTGGTAAAGAAGCCATTTTAAACGAAGCGTTTGAGTTGATGGCTGGCAAGGCGTACGGCCAGGCGCTGGATGAGCAGGAATTAGATCCCGTAACTCGCCCGGAAGTGGAAGTTGTAACTTTGGCGGAAGATCAGCCGCTGGTGTTTAAAGCAACGGTCACGGTAAAACCGGAAGTAACTTTGGGCGAATACAAAAACCTGAAGGTCGAGGCTCCTTCGACGGAAGTGTCCGACGAAGAAGTTGAAAAACAACTGCAGTCCATGCGGGAGCGGCAGGCTAAAATGGTTGTTGCTGAAGGCGCTGAATTGGCCAACGGTGATTTTGCCATTATTGATTTTAAAGGTTTTGTGGCAGGAGAAGCCTTTGAAGGCGGCGAAGGTAAAGCATATCCGCTGGAAATCGGCTCCGGTTCCTTTATTCCCGGCTTTGAGGAGCAATTGGTCGGCGCTAAAGCCGGCGAAGAGCGTAAAGTCAATGTAACCTTCCCGGAAGAGTATCATGCAGAAGCGCTGGCTGGCAAAGAAGCTGTGTTTGAAGTTACCATTCAGGACATTAAGCGCAAAGAACTGCCGGCTCTTGACGACGAGTTCGCCAAAGACGCCAGCGTATTTGCTACGCTGGATGAACTGCGGGCCGACGTGCGCAACAAATTGGAACAAACGGCCGCTACCCGTGCGGAAACCGAGTTCCGGACTACGGCGATTAAACTGGCTGTTTCGAATGCAACAGTGGACTTGCCGGAAGTAATGGTGGAGCAGCGCATTGATAACATGATCAATGATCTGGACATCAACTTGCAAAGTCGGGGTATGCGTTTGGAGCAGTACTTGGCTTTCTCCAAAATGGACATGGCGGCATTGAAAGAGCAGTATCGCGAGCCGGCTACCGAAGCGGTAAAAGGCGATATGGTCTTAGAAGCCATCGTGAAGGCGGAAAATATTGAAGCGGCTCCGGAAGATTTGGAAGCGGAAATGGTTACTATGGCTTCCGCTTATGGCAGCAAAGTTAAAGATGTGGCCAAAATCATCCAAAAGCAGGGCTATACCGGTGCATTCTTGCAGTCCATTCTGCGTAAAAAAGCAACTCAGTTGATTTTGGATACCGTAGAAAAAGCATAAAGGGCTGTGTAATACTATCTAATTTAACTAGAAACTGTTGTCGATTTTCGGCAACAGTTTCACTACCATACAGAGAGGTGTGAAAACATGAGCTATGTGCCGATCGTTGTGGAACAATCCAGCCGTGGAGAACGTTCCTATGACATTTATTCGAGACTTTTAAAAGATCGTATTGTTTTTTTGGGCGGTCCCATTGACGATCATGTGGCCAATCTGGTCATTGCCCAGCTTTTGTTTTTGGAATCGGAAGATCCGGATAAAGACATCCATCTTTATATCAACAGCCCCGGCGGCGTGGTAACGGCTGGCATGGCTATTTACGATACCATGCAGTATATCAAGCCGGATGTATCGACCATTTGCATCGGCTCGGCCGCTTCCATGGGCGCGTTGCTTTTAACTGCAGGCGCTAAAGGGAAACGGTACGCTTTGCCGTATGCGCGGGTTATGATTCATCAGCCTCTTGGCGGCGCACAGGGGCAGGCAACAGATATTGAGATTCAGGCCAAAGAGATTTTACGGATGAAGGAGACTCTGAACGGCATTTTGGCTTCGCATACCGGCCAGCCATTGGAACGGGTCTGCCAAGATACGGAACGGGATTACTTCATGTCCAGCGAACAGGCGTTAGAGTATGGCATTATTGATTCCGTGATTCGGCGGGATGAACGAAATCCGAAGACTCCGGAATAGGAGAGTGAAACTATGTTGAAATTCGGAGACGATAAAAGCCAACTGAAATGTTCTTTTTGCGGCAAGCTGCAAGAGCAGGTGCGCAAGCTGGTAGCAGGTCCTGGCGTCTATATTTGTGATGAATGCATTGAATTATGCAATGAAATCATCGAAGAAGAGTTGGGAGAAGAAGTAGAAGTAGAGCTTACGTCGCTTCCTAAACCCAAGCAGATCAAGGATATTTTGGATCAATACGTCATTGGGCAAGAGGATGCTAAAAAGACCTTGGCCGTGGCTGTGTACAACCACTATAAACGCATCAACTACGGAGCGCGCAAGGACGAGGTGGAATTGCAAAAATCCAATATCGTCATGGTGGGACCTACCGGCAGCGGCAAGACTCTCTTGGCGCAGACTCTAGCGAAGATTTTGAATGTACCTTTTGCGGTTGCGGACGCTACCTCATTGACCGAAGCAGGCTATGTTGGCGAGGATGTGGAAAACATTCTGCTTAAGCTGATTCAGGCTGCGGATTATGATGTGGAACGGGCGGAAAAAGGGATTATTTATATCGATGAAATCGATAAAATCGCCCGCAAATCCGAAAACCCGTCCATTACCCGCGACGTATCTGGCGAGGGCGTGCAACAGGCGCTCTTGAAAATTCTGGAGGGAACGGTTGCCAGCGTGCCGCCTCAGGGGGGACGCAAGCATCCGCATCAGGAGTTTATCCAGATTGATACGACGAATATTCTCTTTATCTGCGGCGGAGCTTTCAGCGGCGTCGATAAGCTTATCAGCGGTCGCGTAGGCCAAAAATCTATGGGCTTCGGCGCAGAGATCAAGAGCAAGCACGAGGAAAACATCGGTGAATTGTTGCGGAAGATTTTACCGGAAGATTTGCTGAAATTTGGTTTGATTCCGGAATTTATCGGCCGCCTGCCGGTGATTGTCACGCTGGATGCGCTGGATGAAGAAGCGCTGATGCGCATTTTGGTAGAGCCCAAAAATGCGCTGGTGAAGCAGTATCAGAAGTTCTTGGAGATGGACGAGGTGCAGCTGGAATTCCAACCGGATGCGCTGCAGGCCATCGCCAAAGAAGCGCTTAAGCGCAATACCGGAGCTCGCGGGTTGCGCGCTATCATCGAAAGCATTATGCGTAATGTCATGTATGAGGTTCCTTCAAACAGTGAGATTAGCAAATGCACGGTGACGCAAGAAGCGGTTCTCCACCAAGCTGACCCCTTGTTGAGCAAGGAAAAAGAAAAAAAGGGGCGCGGCAAAAAAGAAGAGTCGGCATGAGCTAAAGCCGGTAGGGTGCACCCTGCCGGCTTTCTTGATAATGTGATTTGGAAAAAGAATCCTCGTAAAGGAGGACGTAGTAAATGAACAATGCAGAAATTTTTAACGCAAAACGTACCTTGCCCTTGCTGCCGTTGCGGGGCATTTTGGTTTTTCCTTATATGATCATCCATTTGGATGTGGGCCGTGAAAAGTCGGTCAAGGCCCTTGAGGCGGCGATGCTTGCGGAGCGTCAGATCGTTTTGGCGACCCAGATGGATGCGCAGATTGACACGCCGACGCCCGAAGAAATCTATCGTTGCGGCACGGTGGCGGAGATTAAGCAATTATTGAAGCTTCCTGGCGGCACGATTCGTGTGCTTGTAGAAGGTTTGCGGCGAGCTCGCATTGAGTCGTACCTGGACACGGAAGATTTTTTCCAAGTAGAAGTCAGCGAAGCCGTAGAGGATGTACAAGCGACGCCCGCCGTGGAAGCTTATAAGCGAAACATGGTAGAGGCTTTTGAAAAGTGGGCTAAATTGAGCAAGAAAATTCCGCCGGAAACTCTTGTCTCTGTTTTATCCATTAACGAAAGCGGGCGGTTAGCGGACTTGATTGCCAGCCATCTGACATTGAAATTAGAAGATAAGCAAATGCTTTTGGAAGCGCTGGACGTGGAAGAACGACTGGAAAAGCTTTGCGATATTTTAGCCAGAGAATTGGAAATTCTTGAGTTAGAAAAGAAGATCAGCGGTCAAGTGCGCAAGCAAATGGAAAAGACGCAGAAAGAATACTATCTGCGCGAACAGATGAAGGCCATCCAAAAAGAGCTCGGTGACAAGGATGAGCGTATGGCCGAGGTGGAGGAATACCGGCGGCGCTTGGCGGCGTTGGAGCTGCCCAAGGAAACAGCGGATAAAATCGCCAAAGAGATTGACCGGTTGGAAAAAATGCCTTCTATGACGGCGGAAACGGCGGTTTTGCGCAACTATCTAGATTGGGTGCTGGTGCTTCCTTGGAAGGAAGAAACAGAAGACTTATTGGATATTACGGCGGCGGAAACCATCTTGAATGAGGATCATTACGGTCTGGAAAAGGTTAAAGAGCGTATTTTGGAATATCTTTCCGTGCGTCAACTGACGGAAAGTATGAAAGGACCGATCCTTTGTCTGGTGGGCCCGCCTGGCGTGGGTAAAACCTCCTTGGCTCGCTCTGTAGCGCGCTCGTTGGGACGGAAGTTTGTCCGTATTTCCCTGGGCGGTGTTCGGGATGAAGCGGAGATTCGCGGGCATCGGCGCACCTATGTCGGGGCGTTGCCTGGCAGGATTATTCAGGGAATGCGTACAGCGGGCAGCAAGAATCCGGTATTTTTGCTCGATGAAATCGACAAGATGAACGCCGACTTCCGTGGAGATCCGTCTTCAGCGCTGCTGGAGGTGCTGGATCCAGAACAGAACAACACCTTTAGCGACCATTATGTGGAGCTTCCTTTTGACTTGTCGAAGGTGCTTTGGATGGTGACTGCCAATGTGCTGCACAGCATTCCCCGGCCGCTTTTAGACCGTATGGAGGTCATTCATCTGGCCGGGTATACAGAAGAGGAAAAACTGGAAATTGCCAAGCAGTACCTTTTGTCGAAACAGCTGAAGGAAAATGGGTTGAAGCCCAGTAAACTGAATGTGCCGGAGAAGGTATTGGTGCGCTTGATTCGGGAATACACTCGTGAAGCCGGTGTACGTGGCCTGGAACGGACCATTGCCACCCTATGCCGCAAGGCAGCGAGGCAGATTGTGCAAAACAAGAAAAAAAGCATCCGGGTGACAGAGAAAAATTTGGAAACCTATATGGGGATTCCACGCTTCCGTCAATCGCCAGCAGAGAAGAAGAATCAAATCGGCGTCAGTACTGGCTTGGCTTGGACGGAAGTAGGCGGTGATGTACTGCCTGTAGAGGTTTCTGTGCTTAACGGCAAAGGCGCTTTGCTGTTAACCGGTAAATTGGGCGAGGTCATGCGGGAATCGGCTCAGGCTGGCGTCAGCTACATTCGCTCTAAGGTCGAGGAACTTGGTATTGACGAAGAGTTTCATGCCAAAAAAGACTTGCATATTCATTTGCCAGAGGGCGCCATTCCCAAAGATGGTCCTTCGGCAGGAATCACCATGGCTACCGCTGTGATCTCGGCTTTGACAGGACGTGCGGTGAGGGGCGACTTGGCGATGACTGGCGAGATTACGCTGCGGGGACGGGTGCTGCCTGTAGGAGGCGTTAAGGAAAAGGTTCTGGCAGCTCATCGCTTGGGCATTCGTACAATTATTCTTCCTAAAGAAAATCGTCGTGATTTAGAAGACATTCCGGCGGACATCCGCAAGGAGCTTCGTTTTGTAGAAGTAGAACACATGGATGAAGTGTTGAAAGAGGCATTGGTGAAATAGGAATGAGTTCAGAAAAAGAACGGTTGGACATTATACAGGCGCAGTATGTCGCTTCGGCGGTTCGGCGCGACCAGTTTCCCGAAGAGGCGCTGCCGGAGGTAGCTTTTATTGGTCGCTCTAATGTCGGTAAGTCATCGTTAATTAATTCGGTGTGCCGCCATCGCGGCTTAGCCAGGACTAGCGGCACACCGGGAAAAACGCAAACTATTAATTTTTTTAAAGTGCTTATGAGGGAAGGGGAGGAGCGCCTCCCCTTCCATTTGGTGGACTTGCCTGGCTATGGCTATGCAAAAACGGGTCAGGAAAAACGTAAAATCTGGAGTCGCTTTATTGCAGACTATTTTACTCAGTCGCCCTATTTGCGCTTGGTTTGCCTATTGGTTGATATTCGTCATGCCCCCATGCCCAGCGACATAGAAATGTTTCGACGCTTGGCGGACAAAGGACTGCCGTTACAGCTGATTTTAACGAAGGCAGACAAGATTAGCAAGAATCAGGTGGCCTCTGCGGTAGCAAATGCGAGAAAATCATTGCAAACGCAAGGAATAGCCGAAGTGATGGCTTATTCGGCGCAAAATGGTCAAGGTCGGCAAGAATTGCTTGACTTAATTAAGCTTATTTTGTAAAATAAAACACATGAAAAATAGATTTCAAAGATGACTTATATATTTGCATATTGGTCTGGTTTTGAAATTGAATGGAGAAGACATGCTGACAGAGTTTGATAAAAAGCTGTTGAATATTCTTCAGACCGACCTGCCTTTGGCAAGCCGGCCTTTTCAAGTCTTGGCGGAGCGGTTGCAATGCCAGGAACAGACGGTACTGGAGCGATTGCTCTATCTGAAGACCCACGGTTATCTGCGACGCGTAGGCGCGTTTTTTGACTCCCGCCAATTGGGGTATGTTAGTACGCTGGTGGCGGTTAAAGTACAGCCGGTGCAAATGGATGCAGTAGCCAGGGCCATCAATGCCTATGCAGGCGTAACGCACAATTATGAGCGCGAAGGGGAATACAACCTCTGGTTTGCACTTATTTCTCCGAGCTTAGCGGAGGAAACTCGTATTTTGGAAGCAATTCGCGCCTTGGCCGGTGTAGAAGAAGTACTGAGCCTGCCGGCTACGGAAAAATATAAAGTAAGCGTGCAATTTACGTTGTAAGGTGGAGGAAGCCCGCAAATGGATCTAATTGATCGAAAAATTGTCATAGCCATGCAGGATGAATTTCCTCTTGTGCCGGAGCCTTATCGAGAATTGGCGGGGCGGATTGGTATTTCCGAGGAAGAACTGCTAACGCGTCTGCAAAAGCAGAAGCAAAGAGGCTGTATTCGTAAAATGGGCGCTGTGCTTCGGCACCGCGAAGTTGGTTATACGGCCAATGCGCTTTGCGCCTGGATTGTTGAAGAAGAGCGCTTGGCTCAAGTAGGGAGTATCATGGCGGCGCATCCGGCAGTAACACACTGTTACGCCAGGAAGAACGCACCGCAATGGCCTTATAATTTCTACGTCATGCTTCATTCCCAATCGCGGGAAGCATGTTGCGCCTTAGCGGCGGAACTTGCAGAGCAGGCAGAGGAAAGAAACTATACGATGCTCTTTAGCACACGTGAGTGGAAAAAGACCAGCATGCGTTATTTCGCCGAACACGAATCAGTTTAAGAGCAAGGTGCCTGCTTCCCCGAAGGAAGAGGACTTTCTAAAGGGAGCAGGCTTTATTCTTACTCTTTTTTTACATTAAATTTTCTTAAAATAGTGCATTTTTCGTCTTAATTACTAGATATACAGTTTTTTTCTGTAATGCAAGGTATCAGGCTTTCGCTCGCAAGCAAATTGCGACATTGAAACCGCATTAGCAGGCTCAATGTGCGAAAGATGAGATACAACTTGGAGTGGGAATTTTTTACGGGAGGTGATGAAGACCCTATGCGCGCGCCGTACAGCTCCTTTCCTCGGGGCAACTTCTTTCCAGCTGACGGTGCAGGAAGCAAAGCGGTAACACAATTTTTCCTAAAAGACGAAGCTTTTTTACAACATTATCTGTTTAGAGAAAGGAAGTTGACTACACATGACATGGACCCAAATGTATGATCCCATGGGCAGTTTGGCATTATCCTCGTTAGTAGCTGCTATTCCGATGATTATTATTTTCTACATGCTGGCGATTCGTCGTACTCCTGGTCACATCGCTGGCGCCGTTGCTGTAACTTCGGCGGTGTTGATTGCGATTCTCGCCTATAAGATGCCTGCTGGCATGGCCTTGTCGGTTACTGGCGTGGGCGCTCTTTACGGTATCTTCCCAATTTTCTGGATCGTTATTATGGCTATTTTTATTTACAATATTACAGTAGAAACGGGACAATTCGAGATCGTTAAGAACTCGATTGCCGCTATTACGGATGACCGTCGTCTGCAGGCCCTCTTGGTTGCCTTCGCTTTCGGCGCGTTCCTTGAAGGTGCTGCCGGTTTCGGTACGCCTGTTGCCATTTCCGCCGGCATGTTGGTGGGTCTGGGCTTCAACCCGCTGTATGCCGCTGGTCTGTGCTTGATTGCCAATACGGCTCCGGTTGCTTTCGGCGGTATTGGTATTCCGATTATCGTTGCTGGTCAGGTTTCTGGCGTAGATACCATGCAAATCAGCGCCATGGTAGGCCGTCAGCTGCCTTTCCTTTCCGTCATTATTCCGATTTGGCTGGTTACCTTGATGGCTGGCTGGAAATCCTGCATGGAAGTTCTGCCGGCTTGCTTGGTGGCTGGTGTTTCCTTCGCTGGTTTGCAGTGGTTCTCCTCGAACTACCTCGGACCAGAACTGCCCGACATCTTGTCCTCCTTGGCTGCGATCATTTCGCTGGCTCTGTTCCTGCGGGTGTGGAAGCCTGCTACGATCTGGCGCTTTGAAAACGAAAAAGCTCCTACGCTGCAGGTTAAGGGAACTGATTCTACTGCTGCCGTAATCAAAGCTTGGTCTCCGTTCATCATCCTGACGGTTATGGTTATTCTTTGGGGTCTGAAGCCGGTTGCGTCCATGCTTGACACTGTAACCTTGAAATGGCTGGTTCCTGGCTTGCATAAAGCCATTATCCAGGTGGCTCCGATTGCGAAGAGCCCCAAAGCTATGGACGTTATCTTCAAAGTCAACTGGTTGAGCGCCGCCGGTACGGCGTTGCTTTTCGCAAGTATTTTCTCCTCCATGGTTCTGGGCGTTGGACCGAGCCGTTATTTCTCTATCTTGGGCCGTACTTTCAGCCAGTTGAAAAAGCCCTTGATTACCATTCCTTGCGTTTTAGGCTTGGCTTATATCATGAACTTCTCTGGCATGAGCGCTACCATGGGTCTGTTCTTGGCAGGCACGGGCAGCTTGTTCCCCTTCTTTGCACCGGTATTGGGCTGGTTGGGCGTGTTCCTGACAGGCTCTGATACTTCGGCTAATGCTCTCTTTGGCAACCTGCAGGCTGTTACGGCGCAGCAGGTTGGCGTTGATCCCGTTTTGACGGTTGCGGCCAACTCTTCAGGCGGTGTAACCGGTAAAATGATCTCGCCTCAGTCCATTGCTGTTGCTACGGCTGCTACCGGTTTGGTAGGCAAGGAAGGCGATTTGTTTAACTTTACGGTTATGCACTCCTTCGTGTTGTGTATCATTGTTTGTATCATGACTTATGCTCAGGCATATTTCTTGTCCTGGATGATTCCGCACTAAGCAGTAATTTTCG
>NZ_JAQUZF010000156.1:0-4807 GCF_028691475.1 Anaeromusa sp. | reverse complement strand
AAAGAAAATCAATGACCAATACGGGCATAGTAATGGGGATGCCGCCATTGTGGCGATTGCGGAAGTGCTGAAGAACTGCCTGCGTCATAATGATGTCCTTTGCCGTTTGGGCGGAGATGAATTTTTGGTCATTTTAGAAGGGTGTACGTTGGAGCAGGCGGAAGTTTTTTGGGAGCGTGTAGAAAAAGCCTTGCGGAAAAAGAATCGCGAACGCCTGGAGAATATGATTTTGAGCCTCAGCCGGGGGATGGCGGAACTGAATCCGCAAGCGCCGGTTTCGGTAGAAACACTGGTGCATACGGCGGATCAGCGGATGTATGAGAATAAGCGCGAATATAAACGAGTCATAGAAAGAATGCAGTAAGACGTGAAAACGGTGTCGGCCTTAAGGCTGGCCCGTTTTCTTTTTGCTGACGCCGTCGCAGCCCTCAAGCGCACCCTCCGGTTCTCTGATTATCCTGTTCAAAATCTTATGCTCCTTGCGATCCCAAGCAGGATAAATGCCAACCGGTGCGAATAGTATTAGGTAATTGTTTGTTAAAAATAGCAGTTATAAGCAGGAAAGCCATAGTGGAATGATGAGGAGTGATGGTCGTGTTGCAGCAGCTTTGGGATTTGCGGGAAAAAGTGCGCCAAGAGCGCCCGCTGGTGTATAATCTGACAAATAATGTTGTAACCAACGTGACGGCGAATATTTTGCTGGCGGCCGGCGCCAGGCCGATCATGTCGGAAGGGGCTGCAGAAGCGGAGGCGTTGGCCAGGGCGGCGGATGCGTTGGTGCTGAACATTGGCACGCTGCATACCCGACAGATTACATATTTTCTGAAAGCGGGTTCCTACGCCAATGAGTATGGCAAGCCAGTCGTGCTGGATCCGGTGGGAGTGGGGGCTACGCCGTATCGGGACATTACGGTCAAGCAACTGCTGGGGGAACTCAAGCTGACGCTGATTCGGGGAAATTACGGCGAAATCTCTTATTTGGCCGGCAGCGGCGGCATCGTGAACGGCGTGGATACGGCCAGCACCGAACTTCCGTTAGAAGCGTTCAAGAAATTCTCCGTAGATACCGGCGCCATTGTGGCGGCTACAGGCAAAAAAGATTATGTAACGGACGGGCAGCTTTTACTGGCTTCGGAAACAGGGCACGAGTGGCTGCAATACGTTACAGGCACCGGTTGTGCACTGACCTCCCTGATGGCGGCCTTTACGGCGGTTGCGCAAGAGGAACCCTTGCTGGCGGCAACGGCAGCCATTGCTTTTTATGGCGCAGCGGCGGAAAAAGCGGCCGCGAAGAGCAAGGGGCCCGGCTCCTTTGGCGTGAAGTTTATTGACGCCCTTTATAATTTGGATTTCAAGGATTTCCGTCACTATAGCGCGGGCAAAGTGAAGCCTGCCTATGAAGATACTGCTAAAACGGCTGTAGAAGAGGAACCGCAGGCGGACGAGAGCGAAGCGGCGGTCGACGAAAAATGGATGGAGGATTGAAGATGGAATTGATCCTGATGCGTCATGGGAAAGCGGAGCCGGCGATTCCGCCGATGAAAGATGAAGAACGGGATTTGACGGAGCCAGGCAGAGAAAAAGTGATTGCAGCGGCTCAAGGGTTGGCCGGAGGCTTGGCAGATGCCAGTCGCCTGCAAATTTGGACCAGCTCATTGGCCCGCGCTTTATCAACGGCTAGTATTGTAGCGGAAGTGTTAGGGGTGGAGGAATTGCGTCTTTTACCCTGTCTGGAAGAAGGGAAGCTGCCGGAGCTATTGCAGGAACTAGCAACAGTAGAAGAGGACGCTCAAGTTCTAGTTGTAGGTCACGAACCGTATTTGAGCCTGTGGACGGAACATTTGGCAGGTTCAGCTCTGCCCTTTAAGCCGGCGACAGCGGCGTGCTTGACGCCCTGCGCCGGACGCAGCGAGCGGTGGCGCTTGCGTTGGTATGCTCAGGCAGGAATCTTAGGCTGTCTGGGCAAGAAATAAAGAACCGGAGGGACGCTCATGGAAACCGAACTGAAGCTGCAGGTGGCGGAACCAAAGTGCTGGCAGGCCATTTTGGATTTTTTGCCGACTCTGGACGGTGGCGGTGAAATACAGAGCGGCCGCTTCCGGGCCATTTATTACGATACGCCAAAAGGTTCTTTGCGCAAGGCGCGCATGGCGCTGCGTATTCGCCAGGAGAACGGGAGCTGGATGGCGACGCTGAAAGGCGGCGGTACCAGTCTGGGCGGCTTGCATCAGCGGCAGGAATGGAATGTGCCGCTGCCGCGTAAGCAGGCGCCGGCCGTGGCCTTGTTTGAGGATGAGGAAGCGGCGGCATTATTGAAGGCGGCCTTGCAGGCGGAAGAGCAGGACCTGTCCTGGCAAGCGCTGTTGGAAACGGATTTTGAACGCACTTTTTTGCGTGTAGATCTTCCAGATGGAAGTTGTGTAGAGATTGCCGCCGACAAAGGAAAAATTCTAGCTGCGGGACGTCGGGCTGCGATATTGGAACTGGAGCTGGAATTGGTGTCCGGTCAGGAAACGGCTCTCTTTTCTTTGGGAGAAGAGCTGGCTCGGCGGTTTCCGCTGCTGCCGGCCAGCGGCAGCAAGTTTCATCGAGGGTTATTGCTGGCGGGCTTGGCGGAAGCAAATGAGGAAATTTCACCGAGCTGCGCGGCGGGGACCCGCTTGGCCATGCTGCATTGGCTGCGTACGGCGATATATTGGCAGGAGCAGTTTTTACAGCGGCCTGAGGAAGTGCGGCCGGTCCATCAACTGCGCGTGGCTTTACGGCGGATGCGCTCGGTGCTTTCTTTTTGTCGTCCTTTTTTTGAGGTCGAGGCGTGCCAGCATTATCAGGAAGAATTGCGTCATTGGGGCGAGCAACTGGCTGGCGTGAGAGAAACCGATGTTCTCTTGGCAACTCTTGCTGCCAGCGGTCTAGACGCGGGAGCCGGAGTGCTGGGGGAATTGGAAACGGATTTGGCCGCCCGTCGGCAGGTGCTGGCGGCGGATGTGGCTCGCGAGATGGCGAAAGGCTGGTCGACTTCCTTGGTACTTGCGTTGTGGCAGTGGCTGTTGTCGCCGGCTTGGGCGGCGGAGCCAACCGCGTCCGAGTTAACAGCGCGCCTGTCAAAGTGGTTGGTTAAACTGCGCAAAGTGGGCGACGCAGCGGACCTTACGCTACAGGATGAATTGCATGATTGGCGCATTCAAGGAAAAAAAGTGCGGTATGCCTTTGAATTTTGCTTGTTGCAGCGGCTGCGTCTGGCTCCGGAAATGATTGAAACGCTGGTGGAAATTCAAGACGCCCTTGGAGAACTTCATGATATTCAAGTGCAACATCAATTGTTGATGCAATGGCGGGATGTTCCGGGGACGGCATGGGAAGCCGGCTTTTTAGCCGGCTGGCAGGAACATGAGCGGCGGCGCATGCTGCCGGATTTAAAGAAGCTGCGGAAGGATTTTCGCCGCTATGTTCGGCGGTGGCTGCGCGAGCACGCCGGTTAGTAAGATGGAGTGACGAAAATGAATCTTCAACTTTCGACACAATTAAAACAGCAGCTGACGCTGACCCCTGCGCTCTGCCAGTCTTTAGCGGTGCTGCAGATGGCTGCGCTGGAATTGGAACAAAATTTACAGCAGCAGGCGGAAGAAAATCCGCTGTTGGAGTGGGAAGAAGGCGCGCCGCCGGATTATGAGGCATTGGCTCGTTATTTGGATACTCCCGGAACGGCGGCAGGAACGGCGCCAGCCGGGGATGACGAGGAAATGCCGCCGCCCTGGGAACGCGCTGCGGCGGAGCAGGCGCTAACCCTGGGGGCTTTTCTGGAAAAACAGCTCGTAGAAAGCGGTTGCCCCCAAGAACTGAAACCGTTAGTGCGTTTTTTTATCGGCTGTCTGGATGAACGAGGGTATTTGACCGTCAGTATGGAGGAAGCGATTGCTTGTTTGGAGCGCGACGCCGAAGAGGTACAAGCAGCGTTGTTTTGGTTGCAGTCGCTGGAACCACCAGGCGTAGGGGCGTCCGGTTTGGAAGAATGCTTGCTTTTGCAGTTGCAGCGTCAAGGAGCGGGTGAATCATTAGCGGCTAAGCTGGTGGAAAAAGGGCTGCTGGATGATGTGGCTCAAGGTCGTTGGAAGAGGTTGACGCAGGCGTTGGCCTGCACGCAGGAAGAGCTGGATGAGGCATTACATTGCTTGCGGTCTTTAGACCCGCGCCCAGGCCGGGCCTTTGCTACGGCGGAAACGGTGTATGTACTGCCGGATGTGCGCATTGAACGGCAGGGGGACGAGTTTCGCGTAGAAGTGGCAATGCCTTGGAAAGGGCTGACCATTAGCCAGGAATACCGAAAAATGGTTTCCGGCGGCGGCGCGGCGGTTAAGGAATTTGTGCAAGGACGCCTGAATGCGGCGCTGCAGCTTTTGAAGAGCTTGGATCAGCGGCGGCAGACGCTGCAAACGTTGGCGGAAATCTTGGTGCAGCGTCAAGAAGAATTTTTCTTGCGCGGGCGGCGGCATATGAAGCCGCTATCCATGCGCCAGATGGCGGATGAACTGGGTGTGCATGAATCGACGGTCAGCCGGACGGTGGCGGGGAAATACGCCTTGACGCCGCATGGCTTGCTGCCGTTGCGAGATTTTTTTCCAGCTGCGGCCTTTGCCGTAGGAGGAGAGAATGTGGCCGCCGATGGCGTCAAGGAGCGCATTCGCGCCTTGATCCAAGAAGAGCCGCAGGGAGAACCTTTGAGCGATCAAAAGCTTTGCGAAATGCTGAGCGAAGAGGGAATTCCTATTTCCCGCCGCACGGTTGCTAAATATCGCGAAGAAATGCA
>NZ_JAQUZF010000035.1:8851-23186 GCF_028691475.1 Anaeromusa sp. | reverse complement strand
CCGGTGACGATAGCTGTGGGGTTCCACCTGTTCCCATCTCGAACACAGCAGTTAAGCCCACATACGCCGAAAGTACTTGGCTGGAAGCGGCCTGGGAGGATAGGTAGTTGCCGGTTAAGAAAAAGCACTCGCGAAGGCGAGTGCTTTTTCTTTTACCGGCAACTACCCCAGTCTTTCTAAGGCCGCGTAGCGGCGTGCGACGGCGCGTGATGCGCCTAGTGTCGCGCCCGTCAGGACGACAGGGGGCGCGACGGGAGGGATAGGTATGTTGCCGGGACATCTAAGCTGACTAGATGAGTTGATATATAATAAGTTAATATTTTTTAAGTCTATAGTACATAAAGCTAGTTTATAGTAGCGTCCTTCCCTGTCGTCCCCGTCAAAACAAGAGCTCGTTCAGCTCCTGCGCAGCCGGCTTACAGGGAAATACGGAAACTCACTGCGTTCAGACAACCGTATTTCTAATCCTGCAAGTCATATTTTTTGTCCTGAGGACCGTCTCACCTCTAAAAGTTTCGTCAAGCACACTGCGCTACGGCGCTTGCTTATTAGCAGCGTCCTTCCCCGGCATCCCCGTCAAAACAAGAGCTCACTCAGCTCCTGCGCGGCCAGCTGAAAGGGAAATACGGGAACTCGCTGCGCTCAGACAACCGTATTTCTAATCCTTCCAGCTGGCCTTGCAGGCCCTGCGGACCGCTTCGCTCGCAAAAGTTTTGCCGCAGACACCGGGGGCGGACGTTGGCTTTGAGTGCATCCGGTTTCCTCTGTAAACAGCCATGGATGGCATAGCGAAGTACGGGAGGGATAGGTAGTGCCGGTTATGAAAATCCGCCGCAGCGGCATCCTTGTCGAAACAAGAAGAGTCTCAACTCAAAAAACGACGGCTTACAGGGAAACACGGGAACTCGCTGCGCTCAGACATCCGTATTTCTAATTCTGCAAGCCGTTGTTTTTGTTTCGCATCTAAATGTTTTGCAAGCATACCTTGCTGCGGCGGATACTTCTAGATAAGCCGTGCGGATTGCAGCTTAGTCTCGAACCAAGAGGCCGTGCGACCGCAACCACTCCAATGTAGAGGTCTGTCGTAATGGTGGAGGCGAGCCGAGCCGAACCCCTGTCTGCGCTCCCGGCTCCGGAGGCCGGTGCTTAAGACCGAAGAAACACTAACTTTTTCTACAGAACCGTATATTGTTGTTTTAGCGCTGTACTAACAAATACGACTGAGTTGATGAATGTTAGGGAAATAGGCATTAAACATATTTACTGAGAGGGGATACGTGGTTTAATGTAAAAATGGAATGTGTTAGTTTACAACAACATACCAATAAAAGAAATAAATGTTGATAAAATGTAAAAAGACTATTGACAGATGATATTAAATCAAGGATAATGTACACAGTATTAAAAATGAATACTTCAAAGGCGAAGAACGGAATGTTCAATCCTAGTACTGGATTCAGAGAACCGGTGGTTGCTGCGAACCGGGACCAGTAGGAAAGAACGCTCATCCGGGAGCTGTCCTGCGGAAAATAAGTACGCATGAACGTGTTCCGAGCGTAAATCGGCAAAGTACAATGTAGGGTGGTACCGCGTTTGAACGCCCCTATCGGGAAACCGGAGGGCGTATTTTTTATACCCTTTTTCGGGACGATGTTTTACGGCGTAGGTATCTGGGTGCAACATTGCTTGGCAATGTTCCCATAAATAGCAAAATGAAAGGAGGAGGAGAATTATGCATTACGTGCTGGCTGTTCGCGTACACAACCATCCAGGAGTGTTACTGCGCTTGGTAAATTTGTTGTACCGACGTGATGTTGATCTGCGTAGCATGACAGCAGACTTGGCGCCTGACAGCCCGACAGGACATGTTTCTCTTGGTGTGGATGTGGAGGAGGCGCAGGCGGCACAGGTATGCAAGTATTTAGAACGACTAGAAGATGTTATTTGTGTGGAAGCACTGCAGCAAGACAAAAATTTGTGCCGTGAGCTGGCGATCTTAAAAGTTCCCAAACAGGCAGCTACGGCGCAATGGCTACAACGAGGACAGGTCCGGTTATTGGCGGAAACACAGGATGCTTGTTGGGTTATGGAAGTGACAGGTTCGGTGGAAGAAGTAAGCAGTTGGATATTAGAAGCAGAGTCCTGGGGATTGCGAGAAAGTAGAAGAACAGGGCCTGCGAGTTGGCACCAGGAAACTGGGGCTTGAGTAAAGAGAGGAGCGGGATTGGGATGGAACAGATGCTTTATGACAAGGATGCTAACTGGAAGTTGATAGAAAATAAAACGGTGGCTATTATCGGTTATGGCAGCCAGGGTCATGCACATGCCTTGAATTTGAAGGAAAGCGGTGTAAAGGTAATCGTAGCGCTACCGGAACAAAGCGCTTCGCGGGAAAGAGCGAAGCAAGCAGGTTTGGAAGTGACTACCCCGGGCGAAGCGGTAAAGTGTGCTGATATAATTATGGTTTTGATTCCTGATGAAAAGCAGGCGCGTCTGTATGCCGAAGAAATTGCTCCGAATCTGCGGGCAGGACAGGCTTTGGCGTTCGCGCATGGTTTCAATGTTCATTTTCACCAAATTGTGCCGCCAGCAGATGTGGATGTATTTATGGTGGCGCCCAAAGGTCCGGGACATCTCGTGCGCCGCGTATTCACAGAAGGCGGCGGTGTTCCCTGTCTAGCTGCGGTATATCAAGACGTATCGGGCCAGGCGGAAGGAATGGCGTTGGCTTATGCCAAGGGAATCGGCGGCACCCGGGCTGGCGTCATGTTTACCTCGTTCAAAGATGAGACGGAAACAGACCTTTTTGGTGAGCAGGCCGTGCTGTGCGGCGGCTGCACGGAGCTTATCAAGGCAGGTTTTGATACGCTGGTGGAGGCTGGGTATAAACCGGAATTGGCCTACTTTGAATGCCTCCATGAAATGAAGCTGATTGTGGATTTAATGTACGAAGGCGGCATGGCGGCCATGCGTTATTCCATTAGTGATACTGCAGAATATGGCGATTATAGTATTGGACGTCGGATTATCACTGAAGAAACCCGCAAGGAAATGAAGCAAGTCTTGGCGGAAATTCAAGAGGGGACTTTTGCGAGAAACTGGATCTTGGAAAACCAAGCTAACCGTCCAGGTTTCTTGGCTAGACGCCAGCAAGAGGCGCAGCATCCGATTGAAGAAGTGGGCAAAAAACTGCGTGGACAGATGTCCTGGCTGAAACAACGTTGATAAACTGATAAGAGGAGGAAGAAAAAATGGGAAAGATACGGATTTTTGATACGACATTACGCGATGGAGAACAAACGCCAGGGGTGTGCCTGGAGCTAAATGAGAAGGTGGAGATTGCCCTTGCGCTTGAGAAACTTGGCGTGGATGTAATTGAAGCCGGCTTTCCCATCGCTTCTCCTGGAGATTTTGCAGCGGTAGAGGCCGTAGCTAAAGCGGTTAAAAAGCCAGTTGTAGCCGCCTTGGCGCGGGCCGCTAAAAATGACATTGATCGCGCCTGGGAGGCCGTGAAAGCGGCGCAACAGCCGTGTATCCATACTTTTTTGGCCACCAGCGACATTCATCTGAAACACAAATTAAAAATGAGCCGTCAAGAAGCCTTGGAGCGAATTGACAGCGCTGTACGCTATGCTTGCTCTTTGACGCCGGAAGTGGAATTTTCCGCTGAAGACGCTTCGCGTTCGGATTGGGATTTTCTGTGTCAGGCTTATAGTACTGCGATACGCGCCGGAGCTAAAACGGTGAATGTTCCCGATACAGTCGGCTATACGCTGCCGGAAGAGTTTGCCAAATTGATTCGTTACCTGCGCGCGCATATTGCGGATGCCAACCAGGCTGTGTTCAGTGTTCACTGCCACAATGATCTGGGGATGGCCGTAGCTAACTCTCTGGCGGCGGTCGGAGCCGGCGCTACGCAAATTGAGTGCACCATTAACGGATTGGGCGAGCGGGCTGGTAATGCGGCATTAGAAGAAATTGTCATGGCCCTGGCGACACGCAATGATTTTTATCAGATGGAAACAGGCATTCAATCGCAGCAACTGTACCGGACCTCGCGCCTTGTTAGTACCTTTGCGGGCATTGTTGTACAACCGAATAAATCGATTGTAGGTGACAACGCTTTTGCCCATGAATCCGGCATTCATCAGCATGGCATGCTGAACCACGCCTCCACCTATGAAATCATTAGTCCTGCCAGTGTGGGCATGCAAAAAACATCTTTGGTTTTGGGGAAACACTCCGGGCGTCATGCAGTGGAAGATCGCTTGAAGGAATTGGGCTACGAGCTGTCCGCGGAAAAACTGGATGAGGTATTTGGCAACTTCAAAACGCTGGCGGACAAGAAAAAGCAAATTTTTGACCGCGATCTGGAAGCGCTGGTCGGAGAGGGTCAACAAGCCAAACGGCCGGAATGGTTTCGTTTGCAAAGCCATCAGGTTTCCAGCGGCAGCGATATTTCAGCGACTGCTGCCGTTAAAATTGAAAGCAGCAGCGGCGTTGTGGAGAAAGCAGCCTGCGGTGATGGGCCGGTTGATGCGGTATTCCATGCTATAAATGCTGCAGTCGGTTTTGAGGTGGACTTGAAGGACTATCAACTGCGTTCGGTGACGGCCGGACAGGACGCCATGGGAGAGGCCTCGGTTTCGGTGCGTCAGGGCAGCCGGTCCTTTAACGGACGCGGCGTTTCGACCGATGTGGTAGAGGCGAGCGCCAAAGCGTATTTGAATGCGCTGAATAAAATGATTTCCGAATGCGGCGTTCCGGCAGCAAAGGAGGCGGGCTGATGGCTGGTATGACAATGACCCAAAAAATCCTGGCCCGCAAGGCGGGGCTGGAGAAGGTGCAGGCGGGGCAAATCATCGACTGTCCCATTGATCTGGCTTTGGCCAATGATATTACAGGAGCTCCGGCCATTCGGGAGTTTCGCAAAATCGGCGTTCCTGTGTTTGATCCGGCGAAAATAGCGCTTATTCCAGATCATTTTACGCCGAATAAGGATATTGCTTCGGCGCAGCAGGCGAAGGAAATGCGCGATTTTGTGAAAGAGGCCGGCATTGTTCACTATTATGAAGTGGGACGGATGGGTATTGAACATGTGCTGTTGCCGGAAGCCGGGCTGGTGGCGCCGGGGGAAGTGATCATCGGCGCAGATTCCCATACTTGCACCTATGGCGCGGTGGGAGCCTTTTCTACCGGCGTAGGCTCTACCGATTTGGGAGCGTCCATGGCGGCCGGCAGTACTTGGTTCAAAGTTCCCGCTGCCATTCGGGTGGAACTGGTAGGGGCGCTGCCTCCCTGGGTTGGCGGCAAGGATGTAATTTTGACGGTGATTGGCCAACTGGGAGTAGAAGGAGCGCGCTATGAATCACTGGAATTTACCGGCCCTGGAGTTGCTTCTTTATCCATGTCAGATCGGCTGACAGTAGCCAATATGGCCATTGAAGCGGGCGCGAAAAACGGCATTTTCCCTGTTGACGAAGTGACGCGCGAGTATCTTGCAGGCCGGGTGTCGCGAAACTATGAAGAGGTAGAGGCGGACGCTGATGCCGTATACGAAAGAACGCTGCGCATTGATTTATCTCAATTAGAGCCGGTGGTGGCCAAACCGCATCTGCCGGAGAATGTAGCTCCAGCCAGGGAATTGGCGCAGGTGGAGATTGATCAGGTTATTATTGGTTCCTGTACGAATGGACGGCTGGAAGACTTGGCTCAAGCCGCGGCGGTGTTGAAGGGGCGGCAAGTGCATCCTCATGTGCGCGCCATTATCATCCCGGGGAGCCAGGAAGTGTACCGTCAGGCCATTGGTTGCGGCTATATTGATGCCTTTATTGCAGCAGGAGCGGCTGTCAGTACGCCAACTTGCGGTCCTTGCTTGGGCGGGCATATGGGTATTTTGGCAGCAGGGGAAAAAGCGGTAGCGACAACAAACCGCAATTTTAGGGGCCGTATGGGCCATGTAGATAGTGAAGTATACTTGGCTGGGCCTGGAGTGGCGGCGGCCAGCGCAGTGCTGGGCCGAATCGGAACGCCCGAGGAGGTATGCAAATGAATCGCGGACGAGTTTGGAAATACGGGGACCATGTGGATACAGATGTAATTATTCCGGCGCGTTATTTGAGTACGTCGGAGCCGGCGGAATTGGCTAAACACTGTATGGAAGATATCGACGATTCTTTTCGCAACCAGGTTCAGGCTGGAGATATTATGGTGGCCGGGCGTAATTTTGGCTGCGGCTCTTCGCGTGAACATGCGCCGGCAGCCATTCAAGCTTGCGGCATTTCCTGTGTCATTGCCCACAGCTTTGCCCGAATTTTTTTCCGCAATGCCATCAATATTGGGCTTCCATTGCTGGAAGTGGGCGATATGGTAGAGGAACTGCGACAAGGAGATAAGCTGAAATTGCATCTCGACGAAGGACGCATTGAAAACCTGACAACCGGCGTTGTCATTGAGGCGGCTTCCTTACCTGCTTTTGTAGCGGAGATTGCGCAAGCTGGCGGCCTAATTGCGTATGTGCGGGAGCAGGCCGGAAGGGGCGTGGGACGATGAGAGAGGCGCAGTTAGCGGTTGTAGCTGGAGACGGCATTGGGCCGGAGATTATGGAAGCCGCATTGCAGGTGTTTGGCAAAGCAGTCAAACGGCAAAATCTGTCGTGCACTTTTACTAAGTTGCTTGCAGGCGGAGCCGCTTTAGAGGCATATGGCGAACCTTTGCCGGAAGCGACGATTAAGGCGGCCCAAGGAGCTAATGCGGTATTGTTGGGGGCGGTAGGAGATCCTAAATGGGATTCCGTAGAGCCGGAAAAGCGGCCGGAAAAAGCCATTTTGGGACTGCGCAAAGCCTTAGGTCTTTATGCCAACTTGCGCCCGGTGGAAGCGGCCTTTTCTGATGAGGAAGCGTCTCCTTTGAAAAAGGAGCGCCTAGAGGGCACGGATTTAATCATTGTCCGGGAGCTGGGAGGCGGCATTTATTACGGCGAACGCCAGGAAGGCGATGAGTTTGCCAGCGATGTGGAAGCTTATAGTGTGCAAGAAGTAAACCGCATTTTGCAGTTGGCAGCGCAAATTGCCTCGCGGCGGCGCAAAAAAGTCACTTCCGTAGATAAAGCTAACGTGTTAGCCACGTCGAGGCTGTGGCGGAAAGCGGCCAATGCTGTTTCTGAAGAGTATAAAGACATGCAGTGGGAGCATATGTATGTGGATAACTGCGCCATGCAGCTTGTAACCAACCCGTCCCGGTTTGACGTGATTGTTACAAGTAATCTTTTTGGAGATATTTTGAGCGATGAAGCGGCTGTTTTGACCGGATCCATCGGCATGATGCCTTCCGCTAGTTTAGGCGCAGGGCCTAGTCTTTTCGAACCGATTCATGGTTCGGCGCCGGATATCGCCGGACAAGGTGTTGCTAATCCAGTTGGCATGATTTTATCAGCTGCTTTTTGTGCGGAAATGGCGCTGGAAGCTCCGGGAGTAGGCGGAGCCATACGCGATGCTGTACGCCGCGTATGGCTGCAGGGCTATCGTACTGCGGATACGTACCGTTTGGGCTACACAAAGGTATCGACACAAGAACTGGCCAATCGTATTGAGGCGGAACTGGAGGGATAAAATGAAACGCACCGGCGCCGATTTATTGGTTGAATCCCTAAAAAAAGAGGGCGTAGAGGTAATCTTTGGCTATCCGGGCGGGGCTATTTTGCCAGTGTATGATGAACTATATCGGCAGGAGGAAATTCAGCATGTGCTGACCGTGCATGAACAAGGGGCGGCTCATGCTGCAGACGGCTATGCGCGCGCCAGCGGACGAGTGGGAGTATGCCTGGCGACGTCGGGACCCGGGGCTACTAATTTGATTACCGGACTGGCGACGGCGCATATGGATTCGGTTCCGATTGTGGCGATTACAGGGCAAGTATCAACCGGATTGATGGGGAAGGACTCTTTTCAGGAAGTGGATATTACAGGTATGACCCTGTCCATTTCTAAGCATAGCTTTGTTGTGAGAGAGGTGGCTCGTATTCCACAGCTTGTGCACGAAGCATTTCGGATCGCCGCCAGCGGTCGGCCGGGCGTCGTCATCTTAGATATTCCTCGGGATATGCAAACGCAAGAAGTGGAAGAAGAGGAAGTGCATCCTTGTTTTGCAACGCCGCCTCGCTCGGTAAACTGGCCGGAGGCAGGCTTGGAAGCGGCAGCGAAAGCCTTAGCCGCGGCTAAACGACCAGTTGTGCAAGTGGGCGGGGGAGCGGTACGCGCTGGCGCTGCGTCACAGGTCAGAGAATTGGCCAGACATTTGGATGCGCCTGTCGTAAGCACCTTGATGGGCTTGGGCGTGATGCCGGGGGATGACTCGCGCTTTTTAGGGCTCACAGGCATGCATGGGCATAAAGCGGCCAATTTAGCGGTACATCACGCAGACTTGGTGTTAGCCATAGGCTGTCGGTTCAGTGATCGCTTTGTGACGGCAAAAGCAGAATTTATTAAAGGGAAAACGATTGTCCAATTGGATATCGATCCGGCGGAGATTGGTAAAAATATTCCTTCTCATGTGGGGTTAACTGGAAATGTAGGTTTGTTGGCCCAAGATCTTTTAGAAAAAGTGCCCAAGGCGGAACGCACCGACTGGTGGCGGCAAATTCAAGATTGGCGTGCAAACGGAAAAGAGAAGGATGAGGTGTTACTGGACGGACCGTGGATCATGAAATTTCTTTCCGCGCAGACGCAGGATCAGCGCACGGTATTTGTTACCGATGTGGGGCAGCATCAGATGTGGGCGGCGCAGCATTTAACCTTGCGGCAGCCTCGCACTTGGCTTACTTCCGGGGGCTTCGGGACCATGGGGTTTGGCATGCCCGCGGCTTTAGGCGCGCAGACGGCCTGTCCTGAAGCCAGAGTCATCCATATTTGCGGCGACGGAAGTTTTCGCATGACCGGCATGGAACTGCATACTATTGCCAGTACGCAAGCGCCGGTAATTTCTATTGTGTTGGATAACGGCTCGCTGGGAATGGTTCGGCAATGGCAAGAATTATTTTTTGGAGGACGCTGTAGTTCATCCATACTGAAAGAATTCGATTATGTAGGTATGGCCAACGCTTTGGGCGTTGAAGGGGCGGTTGCTCAAAATCGAGCGGAATTTACAGCATCCTTTCAGCGCGCTTGGCAAGAGCGGAAGCCTTTTGTGCTTGTAGCCAAGGTGGAGTCCCAACAGGTGCGGCCTATGTTGAAACCAGGCGGCCAACTGAATGAATTTATTGAGTCTATGTAAAAAAAGGCTGTGCAGAAACTTAGTTTCCACACAGCCCTTTTGGTTGCTTGCGGCTTAAGAGTTTTTTAGCGCCGCAGCAATGCGCTCTTCAATCAGCGTATCAATTTGCTCACTCAACAAGGCGTTATTGCGGGCGATAATCTCTGTAACCGCTGACATGGCGACAGTAGAGCCTACTGAGGCCATTACTTTTGAAACAAGATGGTACACATCATCGTCATCTGCGCCAGCGGCTTCAAAGCCTTCAATAAACATGCCTACTTTGTCTTGATTGTTTTCAAACCACTCGTGTATTGCCTGCTCCAACTGTTCCTGCGACATTCCCAACATAATAAAGTCCTCCTTAATGGTATTGAATCTATTATTGTCATTTCGACAAAATGTATTTTTTTCCTTTGGAAAAACGAAAAAAGTCTGGACAGAAAGTATGGCCTGTGTTATAAATAAAGCATACAAAATTACAAGGTGTGCATGAGGTCAATGGCGACCCGTCCTTGCATTGTTCATTCTAGAGCAACCAAGGGGGTGGTCTGTTTTTTTGCATACCGAAGTACTTGTTTGATTTGTATTGAAAGATTAACTAAGAGGTGAAGAGTATGGCAAACGATCTGTTGTACGTTATTGCTCCCGAGCAGCATGGTGTTGCAGAAGTAAAAGCATTACTGGAAGCACGTCCTGAAATTAAATTTGTTTCTCTTGTCGGCGTGGATTTGGCAGGCAATGACACGGATGAAAAAATTCCGGTTGAAATTTTCTTGGATGACATCGACGGCTTTTTAAACGGCGGCGTTGTGCAAACGGACGGCTCTTCTGTAGTTCTTACCGGATTGGCTACCTTGAATAACGCTCGCGTTGACATGACTGGCGATCGGAATGTTAATTGGTTTGTAGATTACAATTATGAGCATTTTGACGAGGAAAGCGGCAAACCCGTGGGTACGCTGCGCATCCCTGGTTTCTTGATTCATAACGATTTGCGCGTAGATTCGCGGGCTATTTTGACGGACAGCCTGGAATACGTCAAAACGGAACTGTTAAATTTATTCAAAGCGAATCCTAACTTGGCGGGTATTACTCATGCCAAAGGGGATGAGATCGAAGAGATTCTCTTTACTTCGGCTACAGAGTTGGAGTTCTGGGTTAAAACTCCGACCAACAAGGCGGATGTAGCAGAATTGTCCGCTTCGCAGGTGATGCAGGAGCAATATTGGCAGCGTACTCGCGGCGAAGTTCGCACAGCGATGGAGCAAGCGGTATTGGCTTTGGAAAAATACGGCTTGCAGCCGGAAATGGGTCATAAGGAAGTTGGCGGCATCAAGTCTCGCATTGACGAAACTGGTCATTTATCATATGTTTTGGAACAGCTGGAAATTGACTGGAAATATTCAAATGCTGTGCAGACAGCTGATAATGAGCTGCAGGCGCGCATTTTGGTTAAAGAAGTATTCCGGGCTAATGGGTTGGATGTTACCTTCAAAGCAAAACCGATCATCGGCGTTGCAGGCAGCGGGGAACATACTCATGTTGGTCTTGCCGCGCGCTTAAAGTCCGGCAAAATCATCAACCTTTTCTCGCCTACTGATATGAAGGCGGATTTCCTCAGCTCTGTTGGTTATGGCGCGATCATGGGCATCTTGAAAAATTATGAAGTGGTGAATCCCTTCATTTCCGCTACTAATGACTCCTTGAATCGTCTGAAACCAGGCTTTGAAGCTCCGGTTTGCATTGTTACTTCTTTGGGTCACAATCCGGCGATTCCTTCCCGTAACCGTACCATTTTGGCCGGCTTAGTGCGTGATATCGGCAATCCTTATGCTACTCGCTTTGAGGTGCGCGCCCCCAATCCGTACACCAACACCTACATTGCCTTGAGTTGTTTTTACTTGAGCATATTGGACGGTGTCAAGGCGGCTGTAACGTCCGGCAAAAACACGAAAGAGCTGGAAGCAGAGTTATCCAAAGAAGCTGGCGCAGAAGGCTTCTATCTTGAAAAAGACCGCGCTTATCGCAGTGAGCACGATGTGTTTGAAGACTACACCACGGAAGAGCGGGATCGTTTGTTCAGCAAACCGCCTGCTACTGTTTGGGAGAACATGCAGGCCATTGAGAAGTATCCTGAAAAAGTGGCTGTTTTGACACAAGGCGGCGTATTCCGCAAAGAATTGATCGACGCCTTTGTGGCTGGCGCTTTGGTGCGTTGGAAAACCGAACTTACTCAGCGGATTATTGGCGAAAACATGGACATTGTTAAATATTGCTGCTGCCTCCATGAAGCGGAAACTGCAGTGGATCTTGACTTGTACCATTGGGATCAGATTCAGGCGCTGCGGATTTACTTGGCGAAAGATACGCTGGCTCAGAAAAGCTTGTTCACGCGTATTCGCGAAGCTCTGGCTGCTGGCGACTATGCTGCAGCTTCCAATCTGCAAGTTGAAATGGCTGCTAAAGTGGAAGAACTTAAAGCTCTTTATATCGCTTACGAGCAGAACCTTATCGAATGCTAAGTTTGCGTTGAGACGCAAAACATCCCCGGCTATTGGCCGGGGATGTTTTTTGCGGTGCTATCTTGTCAGTCAGGTTATTCGATGCTATACTTTAATGAGAATTATTATGTGATTGTCGTTAAGAGTGGGTGATGCACCCACTCTTTCATCTTATGGCAGACAGTATTGCAGTTGAAGGAGGTGAATCCATGGCAAAGATGCATGTGGAGACATTGGTGGAAGAATTGGTTCAAGCCATGATTGCCGGCACAGCCTTGGAGTTAGTAGACGTTGAGTATGTGAAGGAAAGAGAATGGTATTTGCGCGTATTCCTGAATAAGGAAGGCGGCATTGAATTAGAAGACTGTCAATGGATCAGCGAGCAACTGGGCAGCAAGCTGGATGAACTGGATCCAATCAAGGAAAGCTATTATCTGGAAGTATCCTCACCTGGCCTCGATCGTCCTCTGAAGAAGGAACGCGATTTTGCGCGACATCTGGGGGAACGCGTCGAGGTGCATCTCTTTGCGCCTATAAACGGTGAAAAGATGCTTGTTGGTGAGTTGTTGCGCCTGGAAAACGACGTGATCTTTCTGCAAGGAGCGGAAGGGGAAATTGCTATTCCAAGGGAAAAAACAGCGAAGGTTTCGTTGGAGATTGTATTTTAAGCTGAAAACTTAATAGGAGGAATCGTGGGTGAACGCAGAATTCATGCAAGCTTTTGAACAACTGGGAAAAGAAAAGGGGATTGCGCCGGAGGTGCTTTTTGACGCCATTGAAGCGGCGTTGATTTCCGCATATAAGCGTAATTTTCAAACGGCTGCCAACGTCCGGGTTCAATTGGATCGAATTACCGGAGAAATTAAGGTATTTGCGCGCAAAAATGTTGTGGAAGCTGTTGACGATGCTCGTTTAGAAATGGACTTGCAAGAAGCGCGTAGTCATAATCCGAATTACGCGGTAGAAGATATTGTCGAAGTGGAAGTTACGCCTAAGGATTTTGGCCGCATTGCCGCACAGACGGCTAAGCAAGTGGTTGTTCAGCGTATCCGCGAAGCGGAACGAGGCATAATTTACGAAGAGTTTTCCAACCGCTCCAGTGATATTTTGACAGGTATTGTGCAGCGTATTGAACAGAAAAACGTTTTTATTGATCTGGGAAAAACCGAAGCCATCTTGGCGCCGGCGGAACAGATTATAGGTGAAAATTATCGCCATGGGGAACGGGTTAAGGCCTATATTATTGAAGTAAAGAAGACTACCAAAGGGCCGCAGATTATGGTTTCGCGAACCCATCCAGGTCTTTTGAAGCGTCTTTTTGAACTCGAGGTGCCGGAAATTCACGACGGTGTTGTCGAAATCAAATCCGTTGCGAGGGAACCCGGGCATCGTTCGAAAATAGCCGTCTATTCCCGGGATGAGAACGTAGATCCCGTAGGAGCCTGTGTAGGACACAAAGGAACACGAGTGCAGACGATCGTCAATGAACTCCGGGGTGAAAAAATTGACATTGTCAAATGGAATCCAGATCCGGGAAAATATATTGCTAATGCCTTAAGTCCGGCTAAGGTCGTTTCGGTAGAAGCCAATGAGGCGGAAAAAATATCGAAAGTCATTGTGCCGGATTACCAACTGTCGCTGGCGATTGGCAAAGAAGGACAAAATGCTCGTTTGGCAGCTAAGCTGACCGGATGGAAAATTGATATAAAAAGTGAGTCCCAAGCACAAGGCGAGGAGTGAGCACAATGGTGCAAAAAAAAGTACCCCAACGCATGTGTGTCGGCTGTCAAGAAATGAAAACCAAGAAAGAACTGCTGCGTATTGTTCGATCGCCTGAAGGAGAGATTTTTATCGATCCTACCGGTAAAAAAGCTGGGCGAGGGGCCTACGTCTGTAAGGCGATGGCCTGCATGGAATCGGCGTATAAAGGGAAGCGCTTGGAAAAGGCGTTGAAGCAAAGCGTAAGCCCTGAAGTGTATGCTCAAATTCAGTCTCAATTGGAGTCTTTATAATGTCGTTACAAGAACAGCGTGTTATTTCACTGCTGGGGCTGGCGCAGCGTGCGGGAAGGCTGATTTCAGGCGAAGTGGCCGTGCGCAAAGCAATGCAGCAAAAAAAGGTTGAGTTGTTGCTGATTGCCGCCGATGCCTCCGCTAATACCCGTAAAAGTTATCAAGATGCCGCGGCTTATTACGGGGTCACATATATCCTTTTTTCCTCCAAACTGGAGATGGGAGAAGGAATCGGCAAAGCCCATCGAGCGGCGGTGGCTTTGACGGATAAGGGGTTCGCTGCGCGCGTGCAAGAGCTTGTGCGCCAAAGCGAAATGAACATGGGGGTGGATTGATGTCTAATAACAGTAAATATCGGGTTTTTGAACTCGCCAAAGAATATCATACCAGCAGCAAAGATATCATGGAATTGCTGTCGAAAAATGAAGTGCCGGTTAAAAATCACATGAGCAATGTGGATGAAAAAGGCATTGATTTGGTGCGCAAGCATTTAGGAAAGCAACAAGCGCCGCAAGGCCAACAGGCTCCGCGTCCGCAAGGCCAACAGGCTCCGCGTCCGCAAGGCCAACA
>NZ_JAQUZF010000035.1:0-8751 GCF_028691475.1 Anaeromusa sp. | reverse complement strand
CAGGCTCCGCGCCCGCAGGGCGGCGGTGGACAACAGGCTCCGCGTCCGCAGCAAGGTCAGCAGAATTTTGGAGGTCAACAGCGTCCAGGCGGCGGTCAGCGCAGCGCTGGCCAGCAGCAGCGTTCTCCAGGAGGCCCACAGCGTCGTCAAGGCGGCACTGGAGGCGGTCAACGTTTCAATAATCAGCGCGGCGGCAATCAAAGAGGCGGTCAGCGTTTTGCACCGGCTGCACCGAAACAGGAAATGCCGAAACCGAAGCAAATCCGCATTGGCGAAAGCCTCAGCGTTAAGGAACTTTCGAGCAAGCTCGGGCGCGATGTCGGGGAAGTTATCAAAAAACTGATGATGATGGGCGTTATGGCTACCATCAACCAGGAAATTGATTTTGATACCGCCTGCTTGTTAGGGGAAGAATTCGGTACTGCCGTAGAGGCGTTGCCGCCGGAAGAAGACCCGACAGAAGTAAAAGAGATTGAGGACGATCCTAAGTCGCTGCAGCCGCGTCCTCCGGTTGTAACCGTTATGGGCCATGTTGACCATGGCAAGACATCCTTGTTGGATGTCATCCGCAAAACCCATGTGACGGAAAAAGAAGCAGGCGGCATTACGCAGCATATTGGCGCCTACCAGGTTGTTTATCAAGGTAAGAAAATTACCTTCTTAGATACTCCGGGCCATGAAGCGTTTACCGCCATGCGCGCTCGCGGCGCACAGGTAACTGACGTAGCGATCTTGGTGGTGGCTGCTGATGACGGCGTTATGCCGCAGACCATTGAGGCTATCAATCATGCTAAAGCGGCGGAAGTGCCGATTATTGTGGCTATCAATAAAATGGACCGCCCAGGGGCTAATCCGGACCAAGTGAAACAGCAGTTGATGGAGCATGGTCTGATTGGCGAAGAATGGGGCGGAGATACCATCATGGTACCTGTATCAGCGCACCAGAAAACAGGTATTTCCGATTTGTTGGAAATGATTCTGCTTGTTGCGGAAGTGCAGGAACTGAAAGCCAATCCGAACCGAAATGCCATGGGCACTATTGTCGAAGCACAGCTTGACAAGGGCCGCGGTACGGTGGCTACGGTGTTGGTGCAAAAAGGAACGCTCGCTATTGGTGATGCGATTATTGCTGGCAGTGCATACGGGCGTGTGCGGGCTATGGTGAATGATCGCGGCGAACGTGTGAAAAAAGCAGGACCTTCCATGCCTGTTGAGGTATTGGGCTTGACGGACGTGCCAGAAGCAGGCGACGTGCTGATCGTTGTAGATGACGAGAAAACGGCGCGCACTGTTGCTGAGAAGCGTCAAGACAAGAAACGTTCAGAGGAGATCAAGGAGTCGCAGAAGGTATCTCTGGACGATCTCTTCAAACAAATACAAGACGGCCAAATCAAAGATCTCAATGTTGTTATCAAAGCCGACGTGCAAGGTTCGGTAGAAGCGTTGCGCCAGGCGTTGATGGGACTGAATACCAACGAAGAAGTACGTGTTATTATTGTTCACGCAGGTGTCGGCGCCATCAACGAGTCCGATGTCATGCTGGCTTCGGCGGCTAACGCCTTAATTATCGGCTTTAACGTACGTCCTGACGGCAATGCTCGCAAAACGGCGGACGCTGAGAAGATTGATATTCGCACCTACCGTGTTATTTATGACGCCATTAACGATGTAGAAGCAGCCTTGACGGGGATGCTGGCGTCACAATACAAAGAAGTCATCTTGGGCCGAGCGGAAGTTCGCATGGTTATTTCCGTGCCGAAAACAGTTGTTGCCGGTTCGTATGTATTGGAAGGCAAGATTACCAATTCTTCGCAAGTACGGATTCTTCGTAACGGGATTGTCTTGCATGAAGGAACCGTTGAAGCGTTGCGCCGCTTCAAGGATGATGTTAAAGAAGTGGCTCAGGGTTATGAATGCGGTATTTCCGTGGAGAAATTCCGTGATATCAAGGAAGGCGACATTATCGAAGCCTTTATGATGGAAGAAGTACGTCCCACGAGCCTGTAAACGGGAGGTGAAACGATGGGGCAATTGCGAATTGATAAGGTTCAGGAATTCATTAAGCAGGAAGTCAGTCAAATCATTCAAAAGGATATAAAGGATCCGCGCGTCGGCTTTGTGACGGTTACCGATGTGGAAATGACGCGTGATTTGCGGCATGCAAAAATCTTTTTGAGCTTAATGGGCAGTGACGAGCAGAAAACAGCTACCTGGGAAGGGTTGAATCGGGCGTTGGGCTTTATGCGCAGCGAAATCGGCAAGCGTATTCGTTTGCGGTGTACGCCGGAGCTGTCTTTGCATTTGGATCGTTCATTGGATTACAGCAACAACATTCAAAAACTGCTGCTGCAGTTGGAAAAAGACGGTACCAATAAGGGGGATGTTTCCTCGTGAAGCGGTTGACGCTGCAGGAAACAGCGCAAAGACTGTTAGCGGCGCAAAATCCGGTATTGACCGCTCATGTTCACCCTGACGGCGACAGCTTAGGATCGTTGTTAGGTTTGGCGGAATTATTACAGACCCTAGGAAAAAAAACGCAAATTTGGCTGGATGATGACGTGCCGCCGGCCTATCGATTTTTGCCGGGGTGGGAAAAAATTCAACGCTTACCGGAAAATTCCGTGCGTTTGGACGGAGATTTGCTAGTGGTTCTTGACGCCAGCGATAAGGGGCGCATTGGCCGCGTCGGCGAATACCTGGACGCGCCATTGCTGAATATTGATCATCATGTTTCCAACATGGAATACGCTGACGAACTTTATTTGGACGTCAAAGCGGCTGCTACCGGAGAAATTATCACGCAGCTGGCAGGCGAGCTTCAATGCGCTTTGCCTGCGGCTGCGGCTGCGGCGTTATATGTGGCGATAGCCACTGATTGCGGCTTTTTCCGTTATGCTAATACGACGCCGCAAACGCTGCGCATGGCAGCGCTTTTGGTGGAAGCAGGCGCTAAACCTGCCGAAATTTCGGAGGCGCTGGAAACCAGGCCTTACGCCGAAGTGGTTGCTTTGCGCGAAGTGCTGGCTACGTTAGAAGTAACAGCGTCAGGGCGAGTGGCTTATATCACGGTAACGCCGGAGATGGCCGCTCGCATTGATAGTACGGAAGGTTTTATCAATTATCCCCGGACGCTGGACGGCGTAGATGTGGCAGTGCTCTTTAAATTTCAAGACGATCAACATGCCCGGGTTAGCTTACGTTCTAAAGGGGCTGACGTCAGTCAAGTGGCTTTAGTCTTCGGCGGCGGCGGCCACACCCGAGCGGCTGGCTGCAGTGTGGCAGGCGACTCACCGGAAGATATGCGGCAAAAAGTGCTGTCAGAAGTAAAGAAGATATTAGGGACGGATGGAATGTGACTACGGAAGGATTCTTGAATGTTCACAAACCTGTAGGGATGACCTCGCATGACGTAGTTTCCGTAGTGCGACGAGCTTTGGGCGTACGGAGAGTTGGGCATGCGGGGACGCTGGACCCGGGAGCGTCCGGCGTTTTGCCGGTTGCCGTGGGCAAAGCGACCCGGCTAATTGAATATATAACCGATACGGACAAAGAATATGAGGCCGTAGTAGAATTTGGCTACGAGACGGACAGCGGCGATTTGGACGGTCAAATTGTGGCCAGAAGCGATGCGCCGCCGCCGGAGCAAGAGACGCTCCAAAAGGCCTGCGCTGCTTTTGAAGGCGTCATTGAGCAAATTCCGCCTATGCACTCGGCGCTTAAAGTTAACGGTAAAAAACTGTGCAATTTAGCGCGCCAAGGTATAGTGGTGGAACGGCCAGCGCGCCAAATTACGATACACGCCTTAGAACTGTTGGCCTATGACGGCGTTAAAGCGCGTTTGCGCATCGTGTGCTCCAAGGGAACCTATATTCGGGTGCTTTGCGCCGATTTAGCTAAAGCCGTCGGCTGTTTGGGAGTCATGACGGAGTTATGCCGTACCCGCGTTGGTCAGTTTCGGTTGGAAGACGCAGTTTCTTTAGACCAGATTCGAGAAATGCGAGAAGAGCTGCTACAGCCTATTCCCAAGGCAATTGCCCATTTGCCGCAGCTATTGCTGGATGAAGGGCAAAGCCGGGCTTTTTGTCTGGGGCAAAAACAATGGCTGGAGCAGAACGGTGCGGCTAGTGAGATTGTAAGAGTGTGCGAGAGAGCGGATGAAAGCTTGCTGGGAATCGGTCGCGTTGAACAGCAGGATACTCTCTGGCAATTGGCGCCGCATAAAGTGTTGGCGGCGCCGCAGCAGAAAGAACAAATGGCGGAGGGGGAGCATGGGTTTGCAGACATTACATGAGCTAGAGGGCCTTACGGCGCCATACGCCCATGTCGTAGTCGCCCTAGGCACCTTTGACGGCGTGCATCGTGGACATCAGGCGTTGGTGACAACGGCGGTAAAGCTGGCGAAAGAAAAAAATGGCACAGCTGTGGTATTTACTTTTGCCAACCACCCCTTGTCCATTGTAGACCCGCGTCGTTGCCCGCCTCAATTGGGAACACTGCAGCAAAAAGAGCGGTGGATGCAGGAGCTGGGCGTAGATGTGTTGATTTTGCTTCCTTTTACTAAAAAGCTGTTGAAACAGTCGCCAGCTGAGTTTGTTGAACTGCTGATCCAAAGGCTGCAGCCGGAAGCCATTGTGGTAGGACCGAATTATTCCTTTGGTCATCGCGGTCAGGGCGACCCTGAGATGCTGCGCCAAGCAGGGGCAGAGCATGGCTTTGCTGTACACATTCACCCAGAGGTTACGGAAGACGGCGAAATGATTAGCAGTACCGCCATACGCCAGTGTATTTTGGAAGGACGTATGGAAGAGGCCCGTCTTTTATTGGGGCGGCCGTTTTCGTTGGTAGGTCCTGTGGTTCATGGTGAAAAACGTGGACGCTTGCTTGGCTTTCCTACGGCTAATCTGCAGTTGCCAACATTGCTGGCTGTGCCGGAAAACGGCGTTTATGCTGTGAAAGTATGTGTAGAGGGAACGTACTATGCTGGCGTGGCTAACGTAGGAACGAATCCTACCTTTACAGAAGTGGAGCGCCGGTTGGAAGTTTTTTTGCTGCAATTTAGTGGTGATTTGTACGGGAAAAGTTTGGAAGTGGAATTTCTTGGCCGCTTGCGGGGGGAACAGCGTTTTGACGGGGCGGAAAAGTTGATTGCACAAATTAAGCTGGATATCGAGAATGCAGCGGACTTTTTTATTAAAGAGAGCCTTTCCTTGTCAGCTACAGTGTGAAGTAACTGCGAGGGCGCGTTGCCACTTTACTTTTCTCGGCGTGTATGCTAAAATTACCCACGTAATAAGCCATGGAACCATAGCGCGGATGCTCGAAACTCCGACGAGCGTCTTGGCTAGTGGGGATTGGTTATAAAAAACAGGAGGTGTCGTCTATGTTGACGAACGAAAAGAAACAGGAACTTATTGAATCCTTCCGTACGCACGAACAGGATACCGGATCACCGGAAGTGCAAATTGCTATTTTGACTTCCCGAATCATCTACCTGACCGAGCATTTAAAGGAACACAAAAAAGATCATCATTCTCGCCGCGGCTTGCTGAAAATGGTTGGTAAGCGCAGAAGCATGTTGAATTACTTAAAAAACATGGATTTGGACCGCTACCGGACCATCCTGCAGAAACTGAATCTCAGAAAGTAATGAAAAGCGGGTTTCCACCCGCTTTTTTCGCGCTTAAAATGAAAAAAATCTTTTAGTGCGAATAAATCATGGTTGGCAAAAGGATTGTTCTTTTGCATGTCGAAATGTACAAGGTACAAAATAATGAAGAGCAAAGATAAGAGGAGGAATTGGCGCATGCATTCTTTTCAGACCCAATTAGCCGGACGGGAGTTAATTATCGAGTCCGGTAAAATGGCCAAGCAGGCTGGCGGGTCCGTCTTAGTGCGCTATGGCGAGACAGCCGTTTTGGTGTCGGCCACGGCATCGGCGGAACCACGGGAAGGAATTGATTTTTTCCCATTGACCGTGGATTTTGAAGAAAAATTGTATTCAGTAGGTAAAATTCCCGGCGGGTTTATTAAACGCGAAGGACGTCCCAGCGAAGCCGCTGTTTTAACCAGCCGCTTGATTGATCGTCCTATCCGCCCGCTGTTTCCTGATGGCTTCCGTAATGACGTACAGGTAATTGCTACGGTGCTGTCGGTAGATCAGAACAATTCTCCGGATATTCCGGCTATGCTGGGCGCTTCTTGCGCGTTGAGCATTTCCAATATTCCTTTTGAAGGCCCTATTGCCGGCGTGCGCGTAGGCCGCAAAGACGGCGAGTTCATGATTAACCCGACCTTGGAGCAGCAGGAAGGCAGTGATTTGAACCTGACTGTAGCCGGTACCCGCGATGCTGTATTAATGGTGGAAGCCGGGGCCCAGCAGCTGCCGGAGTCTGTTATTTTGGATGCTATTTTGTTTGGTCACGGCGTAATCAAGGAATTGATCGCTTTTCAGGACAAAATTGTTGCTGAAATTGGCAAACCTAAACGGGAAGTCTCTTTGTATCAGCCGCCTGCAGACATTGCGGCAGCAGTAGAAGCCTTCGGCGCGGAAATGCTGCGAGCAGCGGTAACCAATCCAGACAAGCTGCAGCGCGACGAAGCTACTTCGGCGGCCAAGAAGGAAATTGCCAGCCATTTTGCAGAAATTTATCCTGAAAATGGCAAGGACATCAAAAATATTATTCAGAAAATCCTTAAGAAAATTGTGCGTAAAATGATCACAGTTGATAAGGTGCGTCCGGATGGTCGCGGCCTGGAAGAAGTGCGGCCCATTAGCGTGGAAGCCGGCCTTTTGGCGCGGCCCCATGGTTCTGCCTTGTTTACGCGTGGTCAAACCCAGGCGCTGACCATTACGACCTTAGGCGCCCTCGGGGACGAGCAGATTCTTGACGGCTTGGGCGTAGAAGATTCCAAGCGTTATATGCATCATTATAATTTCCCGCCGTACAGTGTTGGGGAAACCCGCCCTATGCGCAGTCCCGGCCGGCGTGAGATTGGTCATGGCGCTTTAGCGGAGAGGGCCTTAGTGGCTGTTGTGCCTGATGAAAACGAATTCCCTTATACCATCCGTCTGGTTTCAGAGATTCTGGAATCCAATGGCTCCAGCTCTATGGCTAGTGTTTGCGGCAGCACCTTGTCTTTGATGGATGCGGGCGTGCCAATTCAGGCGCCTGTATCCGGGGTTGCCATGGGCCTTGTTAAGGATGGGGATCATTACTCCATTCTGACGGACATTCAAGGTCTGGAAGATGCTTTAGGCGACATGGACTTCAAGGTGGCCGGTACGGAAAAAGGCGTTACTGCCATTCAGATGGACATCAAGGTTGACGGTTTGAGCGAAGACATTCTGCGTGACGCTCTGGCGCAGGCCCAACGTGGCCGCATGCATATTTTAGGTAAGATGCTGGAAGTATTGCCGGCTCCTCGTACAGAGCTGTCGAAATACGCGCCCCGCATGATTACCCTGCAGATTCATCCGGACAAGATCCGCGACGTCATTGGACCTGGCGGAAAAATCATCAAGAAAATTATTGATGAAACCGGCGTTAAAATCGACATTGAAGATGATGGACGCGTCGTAATTGCGGCGGTGGATATGGAAGCAGGCCAACGCGCCGTGAAGATCATTGAAAACTTGACGATGGACGTGGAAGTCGGCGCTACTTACGAGGGCCGCGTTACACGGATTATGAACTTCGGCGCTTTTGTGGAAATTCTGCCTGGCAAAGAAGGTCTTGTGCATATTTCACATCTGGCCCGCGAACGCGTGGGCAAGGTGGAAGATGTAGTGAATATTGGTGATGCCATTACCGTTAAGGTAATGGAGATTGACCGACAGGGGAGAGTCAATCTTTCGCGTCGCGAGCTTTTGCCGCCCCTGGCCGGAGGCGAAGAAGCCACTAAGCCCGCAGGCGGAAGGCCTCATCATGGAAATTCTGAGCAGCACCGGTAAAATTTGCTGTTAAGAGTATATGCCAGGAAGAAGCATAAACCGCACGGTTTATGCTTCTCTTTCTTTGGGAGGAACCTAAATGTATCAAAAGACGGTTTTGAATAATGGCATTCGCGTGGTAACGGAGCAGCTGCCGCATTTGCGTTCAGCCAGCATGGGCGTTTGGATTGCCTCTGGTTCGCGCAATGAGCCAGTGGCTATGGCCGGAGCTTCACATTTTTTGGAGCATCTCCTGTTTAAGGGAACAGAGAAATTGTCGGCTAAGGAAATTGCCGAAAAAGTGGATGCTGTGGGCGGTCAATTGAACGCTTACACAGGGAAAGAGCATACTTGTTTCCACATGAAGGTGTTAGACACGCATCTGCCGCTGGCGTTTTCTATTTTAGGCGAGATGTTGCTGCGTCCCAAACTGGCACCGGAAGATGTGAAAAAAGAACGGGAAGTCATTTTGGAAGAAGTAAGCATGTACGAAGACGCTCCCGATGAAATGGCGCATGACCTGCATATTGAACAGACCTGGAAGCAGCATCCGTTGGGGCATAATATTTTAGGTACGCGGCAAACTCTTAGCTCCATGCGGGCTGCAAATCTGCGGGCGTACTATGAAGAGCAATACACGCCGGAACGCTTAGTGATTGCCGCTGCTGGCAATGTAGAGCATCAGGCTGTGGTGGCGTTGGCGCAGGAATACTTTGGCGGTTTGCAACGGCCTGCTACAATACAGGAAAAAGTGCCGCCTGTTTTTTGTCGCCATACTTGCTTAAAGGAAAAAGAAGGAGAACAGTTGCATGTATTCTTAA
>NZ_JAQUZF010000155.1:0-4847 GCF_028691475.1 Anaeromusa sp. | reverse complement strand
CGCCGCCGGGCTGGCTAAGGCCCGCCAGGAAATGCAAGAAGAACTCACGGCTCAAGGTTTCGAACAAGGCCGCATCAAAGTCCTGGCGCTTCTCACGCGCCTGCGCCAGCTCTGCTGTCATCCGGCGCTCTTTCTTGACGATTATCGCGGCGGCAGCGGCAAACTGGACCTCTTGCACGAGCTGCTCCAAGACGCCCTTGAAGGCGGCCACCGGATGCTGCTGTTCTCTCAGTTCACAGGCATGCTCGATCTCATCCGCCAGCATCTGGCCAAGGAGGGCATCGACTGCTTCTACCTGGACGGCGCCACCCCCGCCCAAGAACGCCTGCGGCTGGTAAACGCCTTCAACAGCGGTGAAAAATCGGTGTTTCTCATCTCCCTAAAAGCCGGCGGCACAGGCCTCAACCTCACCGGCGCGGACATGGTCATCCACTATGACCCCTGGTGGAATCCGGCTGTCGAAGACCAGGCCACCGACCGAGCTTATCGCATCGGGCAAAAGCAATCCGTCCAGGTCTATAAGCTTATCGCCAAGAACACCATCGAAGAAAAAATCTACGCCCTGCAGGAGCGCAAAAAGGAAATGATCGACTCCGTCATTCAACCGGGCGAGAATTTCCTGGGCAAATTGAGCGAAGCAGAACTGCGAGAGCTGTTCTTGTAAGTTCCCATACTTTTCATGACACCAGAGAGCTAATGCTCGCAATGCCCGCAGAAACATACTGTCTTAGAAAAGCCAGCCCCGGCACGGTGTGCTTGGCGAAACTTTTAGAGGCGAGACGGTCCGCAGGACAAAAAAGCGACGACTTGCAGGAGTAGAAATACGGTTGTTTGAGCACAACGAGTTTCCGTATTTCCCTGCAAGTCGTCTTTTTTTGAGTCGAGAATCTTCTTGTTTCGACAAGGATACCGCGCTAAGGCGATGCTTAGTCTAGTTTTATATCCCGCATCGCTTCGGCGATTTCCAAGAAACGCCCTTCCAACGCCAAGAAGGCTTCCACTACCACCGGATCAAAATGCGTGCCTGATTCGGCTTCGATCATGCGCACCGCCGTAGAATGGGGGTACGGGTTATATACCCGCCGGCTGATTAAGGCGTCATATACATCCGCCAGAGCCATCAAGCGGGCGGACAGAGGAATATCCTCGCCAGCCAAGCCGTCCGGATAGCCGCTGCCATCCCATTTTTCATGGTGACCTTGCGCTATTTCCTTAGCAAACTGCAAAAAGCTTTCTTCCGTTCCCAGCAAAAGCTCCGCCCGCCGGATGGCATCCCTCCCGATGGCGGCATGGGTTTTCATTACCGCAAACTCTTCCACCGTCAGCTTGCCTGGCTTGAGCAAAATGCTATCAGGAATACCCACTTTGCCGATATCATGCAAAGGCGCTGAGCGCACCAAGAGCTGAATGTTTTCGGGCGTCAACACATCCCGATAGCCGCGCCGGTTTTGCAAAAACAACGCCAGCTCCCGCACATACGCCGCGGTGCGCTGAATATGCGCCCCTGTTTCCTTGCTGCGCGTCTCCGCCAAGGAAGCCATGGCCACAATGGAAACCTCTTGAATCAAAGAGATTTCCTTCATGCGCCTAGCTACTTCCGCTTCCAGATAACTGGCTTTATCCCGAAAAAACTGCTGTGCTTGATGCAGCTTAATATGCGTCTTAACCCGGGACAGCAAAATAGCCGGATTGAGCGGCTTGGTAATATAGTCCACCGCTCCTAAAGCCAGCCCTTTCGCCTCATCCTCCTGCTCCTGCCGCGCCGTAAGAAAAATGACGGGAATGTCCGCCAGCACCGGATCGGCCTGCAACTGTCGACAAGTTTCGTAGCCATCCAGCACCGGCATCATTACATCCAGCAAAATCAAGTCCGGCGCCGCCTGCTTTACAATCTGCAACGCCTTGGCTCCATTGGTAGCCACTTTGACCTTATACTCCGACTTTAACAACGAACTTGCCAGAGCAATATTGTCGGGCGCATCATCAACAACCAGCACAACCGGCTTTTCCGCTGTCACAGCTTACACCTTCTCTCACACAAGTGGTTTAGCTGCGCCAGCGCATCCTCCAATTCAAAACGCCGTAACAGCTGCTCTAACCGAGAAAATTCCATGGCGTCAAACAACGGCGCCCAGCTCTTTTTATGCGCTTGAAAATACTCTTCCGCCTCGCTGTCAAACTCCCCTAAAAGACGCCGCAATTCTCCCAGCTCCGGTTCCGCCTGGAGCCATGCCTCTTCGCCGGCTTCCTGAGCCGATTCTTCGGTTGCTTTAGAAGGCCAGGCTTCTTGGATGGAAGATAGAACGCGCTGCAATTCCTCTTGCGCTTGCTGGAACAATTCGGGCGAGGCGTCTTTCGCACGCAAGGCCATCTCCAGCTGCGCCGCCGCTTTAGACAAAGCCATAGCGCCCAAATTAGCCGCCGACCCTTTCAGGGTATGCGCCGTACGCACCGCCACTTCCCAGTTCTCCTGCAGCATGGCTTCCTGCGCTGCCATAACCGCCGTCTCCTGGTCTAAGGCGAACTCCTGCAATAGCTTTTGGTACAATTCTTCATTGCCGAGAAGCCGCTGCAACGCCTCTTGCACATTCAATCCTGCGAGCTTTTCCATCCCCTTGACCTCCTTTCCCTGCACTGCCGGCTCCCGCCGCGCCAACGCCCTGCCCTTACCGGCTGTCCAGTAGGCCAGCGTTGAATATAACAAATGGTAATCAATGGGTTTCGGCAAATGCGCATTCATCCCTAACTGCAGACAGAGCTCTCTTTCGTTAGCCATAGCCCGGGCTGTCATGGCGATAATAGGAACCTCTTGATTACACTGACGAATTCGTTTTGTCGCCTCAAAGCCATCCATCACCGGCATATGGACATCCATCAAAATGGCATCATACGGCAAGATATCCGGCGGCACCGCTTCAATACGCTCCACCGCCAACAGCCCGTTGCCTACTACCTCCACATACACATTCTGCCGATGCAGCAATTCTACGGCGATTTGCTGATTGATAAGATTGTCCTCCACCAAAAGAACCCGCACACCCTGCAAATGATAATCCTTTTCCGGTTCGTCTCCTCGATAGCTTTCCTCGATCACCGACTCTTCCGCCAACAGGCGCACCATCGTATCAAATAATACCGACGGTCCTACAGGCTTAATCAGCACCGTCTCAATGCCGCATTGCTTCGCTTCCTCCTCGGCCTTGTCCTTTTCAAAGGCAGTCACCAGCACCACTTCCGGCGCCGGTTCTTGAAGCGGCGTTTTTCGTAATTGCCGCGTCGTCTCCAGCCCGTTAAGCTGAGGCATCTGCCAATCCATAAATACCGCTGCATACGGCTGGTGCGCTTCATCGGCTTCTTCCACTCGTTTTAACGCTTCAGAACCGGATTCCGCCGTATCCACCGTAAAGCGCAGAGATTTTAAATGATCCGCCAGGATTTCCCGGGCGGCCTGATTATCGTCCACCACCAGCAGCCGTTTTTCTTCCAGTCCTTTAGGCACCCGCGAACGAATGACTTCAGCGCCCACACCCAGCCAAATAGAAAAGAAAAACGTACTCCCTCGTCCGGGCTGACTTTCCACCCACATCTGGCCGCCCATGAGCTCTACCAGCTTCTTGCTGATCGTAAGGCCCAGGCCGCTGCCTCCATGCTTGCGGGTTGTAGAGCTATCCCCTTGCGTAAACGGCTGAAACAGCCTTCCCTGCTGCTCCTTGGACATGCCAATGCCTGTATCCTTGACCGAAAACTGGAGCTGCACCCGATCGCCAGTACGGCGTATGTTTTGAATATCAAGCACAATCTCGCCGCTCTCCGTAAATTTGACGGCATTATTGACCAAGTTGGTCAGCACCTGTCCTAAGCGCAGCGAATCCCCTAACAGGTACTCCGGCACATCCGGCGCCACGCGGTACAAAATTTCCAGTTCCTTGAGCTGGGCCTGACGGCTCGTCAGCGTCACCACCTGATCCAATACGCCTTGCAGGGCAAATTCCGCCTGCTCCAGATGCATCTTATCCGCTTCCATTTTGGAAAAATCCAAAAGATCATTAATAATCGCTAACAGCGACGTGCCGGCATTGTGGATTTTCTCCACATAGTCCCGCTGCTTATCATTCAAATCGGTTTTCAAAGCCAAGTACGCCATGCCGATAATGGCATTCATCGGCGTGCGAATCTCATGGCTGATGTTGGCCAGAAAGAGTGATTTGGCTTGCAAGGCCTCTTGCGCCTCCTCGTGAGCCTGGCTCAGCTCTTCTTCTTTCTTCTTGAGCTCGCTCACGTCCACAATGGTTCCCATCAGGCCGCCAGGGCTGCCGTCAGGCAGGCGAAAGCCGGAAACCCAATACAGCAGCTCATGGATACTGCCGTCTGCAAAACGGCGCGGCACTTGACGATACATCATCGCACCTGAAGCAATAACCTCGCGCTGCTCCTCGTAGTAATCCTTCGCTTCCTCCGGGGAGATATGGGCCATCTCTAAAACCGTCCTGCCGATGAGCTCCTCCCGGCGTACCTGAAACGCCTGTTCATACGCTTTATTACATCCCAATAACCGTCCTTATTTATCTTCGTAAAAGAAAAGATTCGGACTGTGATCCAGCAATTGATCAATAAAAAAAGTTCTCTCTTCCACCAAGGCATTAAGATTTTTCTTGTGCCACGCCAGTCGCGCCTGGTAAATACCGGCCACTACCGCAAACAAACCAAACAGCACCGGAGCAGTATAAGCCAGCTTAGTAATCGGCGTTATGCTTTGGGCCAGCAGCAAATTACTCCAAGAAAACTCCAGCTGCAAGCGCATAAGTTCATACTGCAAAACGATAACAGGAACAATAAAACCGAACAGC
>NZ_JAQUZF010000154.1:0-4861 GCF_028691475.1 Anaeromusa sp. | reverse complement strand
AAGTTGTTTTATCTTGCTCCAAAGCATTGTAACTACTATTCACGACAACGGCAACAATTTGCGCACAATCGTCAATTAAGATCTTTTCAAGCATTGTATATACCCAATTAGGAACATTATAGGACTCAACCAGGATACCAATTGACAATCGTTTTTGCATCATAATACGCCACTTATTCCTTATCTCCTTTTATCCGGTTAAAGCCGCCTTCTTCACGCCCTAGCCGCCTCCCTCCTTTCAGAGTATAATTACAACTATGTACATTACATTCTGAAAGGAAGTACCAGAAATGAAAAAATTTTTACTATTTTGCTTTTTAGGAACGTTTCTGCTTTCTGCTGCAATAGCTCAAGCCGCCCCATCGTTAGCGACTGCCCCCCCGGTCCCAGCGACCATACAACAATCTTTCGAGGCCTATATTCAAAACACTCTGGCGCCAATTTACGCGACATACACAAACAACCGTTATTCTCTGCTGTTTCTCAAAGGAGATCCTCTCCTCAACACAAAAGACGGGTGGATTAAAACGCAAACTTTATTGCACAAAACCTATAAGACTGCGGTAACAGCACACACTGATTCCTATCAGGGAATGCTCGAAATCAACAGCACTACACGCATTTACCCACTCTCTTCTTCCACGGCCATGGCCGCAAAGCAAGCAAAACCGACCAGCAGCAAAGGCGACACCTATCGGTATACCTTTCTCTACCAAAATAACCAATGGAAAATAGCAAGTGCCAAAAGCTTTGATTCCGTACAGCGCCACTGGTTTCCCAGTGACAATAATTTGAGTAAAACATTGCGCTGCCCCGATGATAAGCAATAAACACCTATCTTACCTTGTTAAAACAATTTGCCAATATCCACATTGCCACCTAAGCGCCACAAGCTAATATTTACAGGCTTTTTCTCGCCCGCCAAGGAAATCCAATAATTCAAAGTATTCACATCAGCGTACCAAACCTGGTTTTGCACTCCTTTACGGGCAAACTGAAATACCAGGCATTGACTCGCTTTATCCCGCTGCGGCTTAACGTCATATTCAATGGCTAAAGCCTTCGCTTCACCTTCGGTTACAAAACGTTTATCGCCATCATCACTCCAAACACAGCCCCCGGTTGCCAAGGCAACTGATACTTCACCAGGAAGAGTTTCGATGCGAGTCAACAGATTTCTAATAAAGTCGGCGTCCGCTTTGGGTCCCGGCCCGCTGTGCAAGCCGTATAAATTATAAAACATCACTACATATTCAGGACCTTCCGGGAATTTCGCAGGCGCCGTAAAGGCTGACGGCTCAAGGACTACACGCACTTTCAGTTTTTTCTTAGAAGCTTCCGCCTGCACCTTGGCAAGAAAATCCGTAAACTTACGGCTTACTTCTTCATCCTTCCATATGCGTTCATAGTCGATTTCTACGCCGTCATAGCCACCTTTTTTCGTTAAGGCAATAATCTCATCCACATGCTCATCCATAACCGTTTCATCAGCAAACATGCGCCGCAAAACATTAACATCCTTTAAAATGGATGTTCCGTCACCATTCTGTTTATCATTAACCACACTTAAATAGGTTTCAAATCCCCCCTTGCGCCGCAGCGCAGCCACTTTCTCGCTTTCCAACTCCTTAGGTACAAAAAGGTATTCGTCCTCGTCAAAATATGCACCAAAAAAAGATACTTTTTTCACTTTACCGTCCAAACGCCCTAAATCCTTAAGACCGCTATCGGCATCCCAATACGCTACCCAGGCGGCCCTTTCTTTCGGCTCTCTGTAAACGACTTTCTCCGAACACTCACTAGTAAATGAACAGCCCAAAACCGCCACCGAAACGATCAGCAACGACATAAGAAAAACGATCATTGAAATTCGGCTACGCATTGCTTCTTCCCCTTCCACGACTACAAATTCGTCACAAACCAATCAATTACTGTTTCCCAGTATTTCTTAGCCGTATACTCTACTGCATCTATTCCTTGATAGCGGCTTTCATAAAGAATTTTTTCCTCACTTGCTCCTGTATTTTCCGTTACGACAAATTCTTCAAATACCCCGTCATACACATCATCCGCTAAATTACGCTGGCTAACACCAAAATTTCCACCAGAACCTTCTAGATATAAAAGCCCACCCTGCGATACAGACACAGGTAAATCTGCTACCGCTTCCTTCTCATCCACAAAAACACTCAAGAGCGAACCTTTTAAGGCTATGCGCAAGCGCCGATCTCCTCGAGCATGCAAGCTGGCATCTGGCTTGTATTCTGGAGCTCCGTCCTCCACCGCAGCAGGTTTTTCCAGATCTTTATCTTTCAGACGTTCCCCATAAACCTTCGCTTTATGAGCTGAGCGGGCGTAGCGGGAAAAAGTTTCAGCTTCACGCATTTCTGCAGCTTTCTTATCCTCAGGGATGGATATTTTTTCCTTTCCATCAAGCTCATCTAAATCCAATTGGAACAGCCCTCTCTCCGAACCGCTGTTTCGCTCAGTTACATAGAGAACATTGTTGCGGATATATACGGATAAAAATTGCGATAAGTCCTCGTTCGCCCGCAAATATATACGCTGCAGGCCAAACTTATTGCCCCGCAAGCGCGCTGACACATACACATCTTCAAAATCCTCACTGTTTTTAAGCCGAGCTAATCCTTGGTCATTTGGCAGAGAGGTAACAAGCAATGTTTCATCCTTTACTTCCATGGCCCCTTTCAGAACCTCCCAGGCTGCCTGGCGCGCTGCATCTCCTTTGACAAAGTCCAGATCCTGGTTAATATCATACTTAATACGCATGAGCAAGTGATTAACAGGCCAATACGACTGCGGCTGCATTCTCGTTAAATCATATACTGAACTGTTACGACGATTCCAACAAAAACCTTCACGATTAAAATTCATTTTAAAAAGCATTTTAATCCAATACGCATTCACTGCGCTAACTTTATCATTGTTGCCAAAGCTGCCCGTATTGGCATGCATCAGCACATACGCCGCGGGAATATACCCTAGCTCCTTTGTGTAAATATCGCGCAAGGCCGTATAGTCGTAAGTGATCCTCTCTTTCATTTTATTATAGCTTTCTTTCGGGATGCCGTATTCATCGCGAATATAATCCATCAAATAGTGATTGTACTTTCTCTCCAAATAAGGCGCAACCCGTGCATGCTCCAACGGCTCCAGCTCTCCCAAATAATTATCATAACGATCAAAAACGTTAATAAACGCCAGGCGATAACCATTACTGCCAAGTTCCCAAAAGCTTGTTTTTTCCAGTTCTTTAAGTTCCGGCGGCAAGAGAAATTTCGTATCTTTTTTTTCAAATTTTTCCGGATACGACATCATTGTAGCTTTATAGTTTAAGTCTTCCAGCATTTTTTGCGAAAAAATAGCCGTGTCGCGCCGTCCGTCTTCAAACATCAAGAATAACGATTTTTCCGGCAGCAGCTTCCCCGACTGGTAATACGCCTGAATATCTTCTTGGGTTATGGTCACATAGCCCTGATCCTTAAGAGCCTGCAAATGCGCTCTCAACTGCTCCATGCCGATGAGAGACTGACTGCCTACACGGTCTACGCCAAAATATGACAGCGCGATAAATCCTCTATCTTCACTTCGCACACCATGATAGGGAGTAAAAGTCTTCCAGGTAAACAGCGCCAGTGCGCAAAGAAAAGCAACTCCTAGCAATACGCAAAATTGCACAAACACCCGCACGGCTTTGCGCCGGTCCTTACGGGCAGTGTACTCTTCATTTCCCAGGCCCATGCTACACCCTCATTGTCTTTCCGTTCTTTTTCTTGAACACCGCTTTTACGTCCGCCGCAGTCATACGTGTCCCCCAGGTAGTTTTCCAAAAAGTAACCCAGGCAACCGGCATCTGCCACAATAGGACTGCTTCATAGTACACGCAAAACCACAAGCCATATATCCAGGTAGAGCTGCGACGCAAAAGCAGCTGCGCCATACTCATCAGCAAAGCCATCAGAAAAATACCGATAAAAAACGTTACTGGCGCTACTCGGTGTATCAAGGGTACATAAATAATGTTATATAGCACAATAACAGGCGAAACCAGCGGTACCAGAACCCCCATGTAAAAAGAAAGCGCCATAAAGGGCTCTTTTTTCCACATAAACCGCGATGCAACCAAAGATTCGCGCAGCCAAGAACGCTTCCACCGCATTTGCTGTTTGAGAAAAATACTCGTCTTGTTGGGAACAATAGTCGTACAGATAGCAGTATCCTGATAGGTTGTGCGATTTTCACGGAGAATAAAGTTAGTCATGCTCCGATCATCACCAAAAGTAGCGCGTTCTCCTAAGAATTTTTGATTTAACCAGGCATCCAAATTTTTCAATACCAAATCTTTGCGATAGCAGGACAACGGTCCTGACAAACAGGTTACAGCATCAAAATATCCTTCTGCGGCTTTCATGATGCGAAACGCAATATAATAACGCACTGCCTGCATTTTTGTCAGAGCATTTGTATACGTATTGGCCACGTCGGTACGCCCTGATACGCCTCCCATTTTCTCGTCCTGAAAAGGCTGCACCAAATTACGAATCGCAAAGGGATCTAAAAAGCTGTCAGAATCAACAAACACTACTAACTCATGCTTGGCTAACAACGTTCCCTTGCCCATAGCTTCTCGCTTGCCTGCATTTTGTTCCTGCCGGATAACATGCAGACGCGACTCCAAATGATAACGCTTTTCTTTTTCTTTCAGCGCTGCAACAATTTCATCGATTTTTTCCAAAGACTTATCTGTAGAACAGTCATCCACAACGATGACCTCTAGTTTGTTTGTCGGATAGTCTTGATTGACACAATTTACAATGGTTTTTTGAATCCATTCTTCTTC
>NZ_JAQUZF010000153.1:0-4887 GCF_028691475.1 Anaeromusa sp. | reverse complement strand
AACGGGAGTAGTCTGCCCTTTTTTAGCTGCAGTTCCACCAGGCTTTATAGCGGAAAGCTGAATTGCACTATTGAGAACCTGGCGGAGCGTCTTTTGTTTTAAAATACTAGTTATGCAAAAGGCTCAAATAGATGGCGGTCAACATTATGAAGAAGAAAATCTTATTTCGGATAAGGTGCGCAGTTTGGTTTTGCGCCAATACGGTCTTGTAGTGTTGCGCTTTACTAATTTGGAAATTAAACAAAACTTTTCTGGAGTTTGCGAAGCCATTGAATTGTTGTTAAAGGAACGTATTGAAAAGAAGGAGCCGAATCCCTCCGCCGCTGAGGCGGCACCTCCCTTTAACAAGGGCGGCAGTTTCTCTGGGGTGACGGGGAATAGGAAAGGAGGAATGGTAAATGAATCGAGAGATTTTTGCTGACGCGATTAGCGCGGTGCATGTGACGGGAAATTTGGTGCGCCTGGATTTGATGACGGTGCAGCCGCATTTGCAAAGTGATAACGGGCAGCCGGTGGTGGAGGTCAATCAGCGCCTGATTATGCCGCTCGACGGGTTTGTGCAGTCCCTGGCGGTGCAGGAAGATTTGGTGAAAAAGCTGATTGAGGCGGGGGTGTTGAAGGTGACTCCCCAGGGAAGTAGCTCGGTGGAAGTTCTGAAAGAAGGGGAAGGCGTGTGACGTATTCCATGAAAAAACCATCAGTTTTCAAAATGGCGCTAGCATTGGTGCTGAGCTTTTTTCTTATGTTTACCGTTGTGGGCAGTCGGGCGGCGGCTGCGTATCAGTCTACCGATACGTGGACGATCTACTGGTATGTTTGCGGCACCGATCTAGAGAGCAAAAGCGGCGCGGCTTCCGCGGATATACAGGAACTGCTGCAGGTGCAGCTGCCTGCCAATGTGCGGGTGCTTATTCAGACAGGAGGCGCTGTAGAGTGGCACACGCCGGCTATTCCTGCCGGGGCGGTGGGCCGGTATCTTTATGATAAGGACGGGATTCACACGCTGCAGGAGCTGCCGGACGCCGATATGGGGTCGCCGGATACGCTGGCTGATTTTCTGCGTTATGGCGCGAAAAACTACCCGGCGGATCACCGCGTCTGCATTCTCTGGGATCATGGCGGCGGCAGTGCGGCTGGCGTTTGCTATGACGAGCGGACGAAGCGGTCTTTGAGTCTTAATGATTTGCGGGCGGCCTTTGAGGCGGCTGCTGCGCCGGATCATGAGAATCCGCCGTTTGAGCTGATTGGCTTTGACGCTTGCCTCATGGCGACAGCGGATGTGGTGCACGATCTTCACGGCCTTACACGTTATATGGTGGCCTCCGAGGAGATTGAACCAGGCAACGGCTGGGATTATACGGGCTGGGTCGGTGCGCTGGCGCGGGATCCGTCTATGAACGGCGCGGCCTTGGGCAAGGAGATCTGCGATACGTATCTTGCTGGCTGTGAAGCGTACGGTACTGCCGATGCGGCTACCTTGTCGGTGGTCGATATGCGCGGGCTGCCAAAGCTGCGCGAAGCGTACGAGGCGTTTGGCACGGCGGCGCTGCGACAGGCGGAGAAGAACCCGCAGACTTTCTTTGCCGCTTTTTCGCGGGCGGCGGGAAGCGCGGTAAACTATGGCGGCAATACCCGTGAGCAAGGCTATGCGAATATGGTGGATTTAGGGAGTCTTTCGCAGCATGCACACCGCCTGTTGCCAAGTGTTGCAGATGCTTTGCAGCAAGCGGTGCAAGAAAGCGTAGTGTATAAAGTAAGCGGGCCGTATCGCCGGGAAAGCAGCGGTCTTTCGGGTTATTATTCCTACAATGGCGACGCGGATCATTTTATGGCCTACGCCGAGCAGGCGGCGCCGCTCTTGCCTGTGAAGTGCCTCTACTATGGTCTGATTTTCGGGAAGATGCCGCCCCAGGCTGCGCCGTATTTGCAGGGGGCCGCTGTTGGCGAGGCGACACCTATCACGCAGCCGGAGGAACGGAAAAAAATCTTTGATGTAAGTCAACTGGAGGATACACCGGTAGATATCGACAAAGACGGCAACGCTTTTGTGAAACTGTCTGCGGCGCAGATGGAGAATCTGGCGTCCGTGCATTGCCAGCTTGTTTTTCAGAGCAAGGAAGATGATGTGCTTCTTTATTTAGGCAGTGACGCCGACATCAATGCGGATTGGGAAACAGGCGTCTTCAAAGACAATTTCCAGGGGAACTGGCCCATGCTTGACGGTCATCCTGTCTATATTGAAATCACCTATGAAGGGGACGGGTACAATCTGTATTCCGTTCCGATCAAGCTCAACGGGAAAGAAGGAAATTTGCAGGTGGTGTATACGTTCGACGACCAAGCTTATCATATCTTGGGCGTGCGGCGGGGGATTGAGGCGAACGGGATGGCGGACAAGGAGCTTACGCCTCTTAAAGCAGGGGATACAGTGACTACGCTGCACTACGCCATGAAGCTGAGCGGCGGTGAGGAAGAGTTCCAACAGTTTGAGGTGGATACATTCACCCTTGGGGCGCAGCCGCAGATCGCGGACGAGGCGATGGGAGACGGCGTCTACGGGTATTGCTTTGAGTTTGTGGACCCGCAAAACAAGAGCGCTCTTTCCCGGGTTGTCACGTATACCATTAAAAACGGTAAAATTGTTACGAGCGTTGAAACGAACAATTGAAGCGCTTCCGGGCGGTCTAGATTCCAGCAAGGGAGGTGAACTGTAGCAGGGACGCTGTGTTAGAAAAGTAAAGAATAAAAAGGAGGAAAAAGTATGTCGAAGAAAAATATTGCAATCGCTGTTGTTTTGGGCATTTTTGGATTTGGAGGGTTTTATGCGGCCGGCTTGAAAAAGGGGTTGCTGCTCTTTATTGGTATTGCCATTGGAGGGGCGTTGATTTCCAATTTCATTTCCCCGGAAATGGCGATTATTGCCACGATCGCCAGTGTTTACTTCAGCTACAAATGGGCCAGCGATTATAACGCGGCATTGGACGCGGGAAAATAGCAGGACGACTAGGCAGTATGGCAAACCTATCAGGGGGACAAAAAATGTTGGCGGCTGCGGCCCATTGCGGCTGCTTTTTCGGGGGCCTGGGTTTTTTTCTGCTGCCGCTGGCAATCTGGCTTTATAAGCGCAAAGACATATTTGTTGCGCATCATGCGAAGCAGGCCGTTCTTTTTCAACTGTTCCTAGCGCCAGCAATGATCGCGCTTGTTTTGGCTCTTTCTTTGCTAATGGCGACAGAAACCGCAGCGTGGATCGTCGTCATTGGCGGCGGACTTTTGTGGCTAGGCTGCGCTATGCTGGCGACGGTTCGAGCCTTGAGCGGAGAGTACTATGTCTATCCGATTTTACAATTTTTGGAGTAACGACGCTGCAATAAATAAAATTTTTTACTACACTCATTGCGGTGACGCCATTTTGGCAGTAAACGATAAAAGTACCCGGCAGAATGATCTGTGCCGGGTACTTTTTTGTAGAATTAAAGCAAGGTGAACAAGAGAATCGGAGTCACGGGAGGGTACGAGGTACGTTTTACACAGAGGAACAGAGGAAAGGCCAGAGTTAACAGAGGAAAACAGGACTGAACAGGAGGCGAATCCCTCCGCCGCTGCTGCGGCACCTCCCTTTGACAAGGGCGGCAAAGGTAAAGTCCCTCTGAACCAATAATCCTCAATCGAGCCCTCCGGTTCTCCGGTTCTCTTGTTCAATCTCCGTATTTTTAGTATTTCGTTCCTGCGGTGGCAAGGTAAGCATGACGGAGACTTTGAACACATTGGCGTTCGGTTCGATGCGGAGGACGCCTTGGTACTTTTCGGCGATGGCGCGGACGCTTTGCAGGCCGATTCCTTCGACGGCGCCGCCGCGTTTATGGGAAAGCAAGGTGCCTTCGCGATAATGAAGGCTGCCGTCAAAACGGTTGTCCAGCGTCAACAGCAGCATTTCGCCATGCTGCTTTAGGTGCAGGTGCAGGACCTGCTCGTCTTGCGCCACCCGTCGGCTGCCCTCTAAGGCGTTTTCCAGCAAATTTCCGAGGACGATGCATAAGTCCAAATCACTTATGCCGACTTGGGGCGGGATATCGATGAAGGTGCGGAATTCACAGCCTTGCTCGTTCGCCTGACTTTGGTAGTGCTGCAAAACGGCGTCGGCCAGATAGTGCCGGCAAAGGGGCGCTTGAGACGGCGAGGAGAACTCCCGTGTGTATTGAGAAAGGTAGTCTGTGAGCTGTTCGTATTGCCTGCCTCCTAGATAGGCTTGCATGGCCAGCAAGTGATGGTGAAAATCGTGGCGGATGGCTCTGGCTTCCTGGATGCGGTTGGTAAGCAGCTGATAATGTTGGCGCTGCATTTCCAGTACTTCTTGGGAAGTGCGGATTTTTTCCTGCAAAACGGCGTTTTGACGGGTTTGCTCCATGATTTTCACTAGAAGATAGTAACTAATCATGACGACAACGCCTGCGATCACGCGATAGGCGAGGTAGCGCCAGTTCCAGATGACGTCCGCTTTTAGCTCAGAGCCGAAGAGAAAGGCCCCAGCTACGAATATGCTGGGGAGGGTCCAAATATATTTCCAGACCGGACTATCCAGCGTCAAAAGCGGAATGGCTCTGTTTTTAAGAAACCGGAAAACAAGGGGATACGTCAGAAGAAGCTGTAGCACGATGACGATATTCGCAAGAAGCAGGTCTGGCGCTTCTTTCCAGTAAACAAGTCCGAGAAATTCAAAAAAATGCGCGTTTCCGTAGATAAAGACCGCATACGTTACCATCTCAACTTTCGCAGCTGGGAATAGGGAAATAAGCCTTGATATAATTGGGCAAGGCAGCCATCCAATTGTATAGTTGCTTTTCGATAAAAACCGAGAGCTTTTGGGAAGACTTTTTCTTCACTTCG
>NZ_JAQUZF010000034.1:0-23829 GCF_028691475.1 Anaeromusa sp. | reverse complement strand
ACAAAGGCGCGTTTCCTTTACAAGAAAACGCGCCTTTGTGTTTTATTGAAGTTACGTTATGCAATTTGGTGACCCGTAAGGGAATCGAACCCTTGTTCCCGCCGTGAAAGGGCGGTGTCTTAACCGCTTGACCAACGGGCCATTTCTAGTGGTGGGCCCACCTGGGATCGAACCAGGGACCGGCCGGTTATGAGCCGGCTGCTCTACCGCTGAGCTATAGGCCCTAATGAAGTAGAAAACAGGTTTTCCCGAAAGAGAAAGCCTGTTCATTATGCTAAAATGGCTCCTCGAGTAGGACTCGAACCTACAACCCCGCGGTTAACAGCCGCGTGCTCTACCGATTGAGCTATCGAGGAATGCTATCGACGTAACACATTATAATTCAGGAAGCCCTGTCTGTCAAGGCCCTAACCGGTTTTACTCCAGAAAATCCTTCAGCTTCTTACTCCGGCTGGGGTGACGCAGCTTCCGCAATGCTTTCGCTTCAATCTGGCGAATTCGTTCGCGAGTAACGCCAAAATGTTGGCCCACCTCTTCTAAGGTACGAGCCCGGCCATCATCCAATCCAAAGCGAAGACGCAGTACTTTCTCTTCCCGCGGCGTCAATGTTTCCAGCACTTCTTCCAGCTGTTCCTTCAGCAGCATAAACGACGCTGCTTCTGCCGGGGCTGGAGCGTCCTGATCCTCAATAAAATCTCCCAAATGAGAGTCTTCTTCTTCCCCAATCGGAGTTTCCAGCGAGACAGGTTCTTGGGCTATTTTCATAATCTCCCGCACCCGCTCTACGCTGATTTCCATTTCCTTGGCTATCTCTTCCGGTAACGGCTCCCGCCCCAAATCCTGCAACAGGTGCCGCGATACGCGAATCAATTTATTAATGGTTTCGACCATATGCACGGGAATACGAATGGTACGGGCCTGATCCGCAATCGCCCGGGTAATAGCCTGACGAATCCACCAGGTCGCGTAGGTACTAAATTTATAGCCCTTATTGTAGTCGAATTTCTCGACCGCTTTAATCAGTCCCAAGTTGCCTTCTTGGATCAAATCCAAAAACAGCATGCCTCGTCCAACATATCTCTTGGCAATACTGACCACAAGACGCAAATTGGCTTCGGCTAAACGTCTTTTTGCCTCTTCGTCCCCTTGTTCCATCCGTTTGGCCAGAGCAATCTCGTCATCCGCCGTCAGCAGCGGTACTCGGCCAATTTCCTTAAGATACATGCGGACCGGATCGTCAATACTGATTCCCTCGGGAATCGACAGGTCAATGTCTACTTCCTCGTGCTGCTCATTATTGGCGTCTGCATCCTCTATAACTTCAGCTTCCGCTATTTCATCGACAATCTCGATGCCTTTGTTGGAGAAAGACTCATACATATCGTCCATTTCGTCAGCCGAAAGCTCTTCCTTTTGCAGGCTGTCCATAATTTCTCCATAAGACAGGACGCCGCCTCGTTTTTCGCCTCGCTCCAACAACGAATCCATTTGCACTTCTGGACGTACTTTTTTCTCTGTCATTGCCTTGTCTCCCTCCTCCCACACAAATCATCGGTTTGATTATCGTGTGAACGCATTTGCATGCAATTGATCAATCTCATGTTTAATTCGCTGACTTTCTGCTAATTCCTGCAAAAAGCGGCTATCCCCCAAACGTTCTAATTCATCGGCCCGCAGGCGATGTTGCTCATACCTGCGGCGCAAGGCCGCAATATGCATGGTACGGATGCAATCGTCGACAAAAGAAATACGATCTCCTTCCGGTAACGGCTGTAAAGCAATACCGGAAATAAGGCTTTGTTGCTTTTCCTGCAGCGAATAAAGCCAGCGCTGCAAGCTTCCTTCGCCTTGTCGTTGCTGCATGTAAAGAGCGGAAAACAAGTCCCGCCAGACCGGATCTTCCAGGTCCTCCTCAGGCAATTGCGCCTCCACATAAGAAATCAGAGATTCTTCTTCTAAAATAAACCGCAACAACAACCGCAAGGCCTCTTGCTCTGCATTTCGGCTTTGTTTGTTAACGACGATAGCCCGTCCGACTCTTCCCGAGGTGTTTCCTGAGCTTTTTTTTACTTCTGCGCGAATGGCAGTTTCATCAATTTCCAGCATTTCCGCCATCTTACGAATATATGCATCTGCCTCGACCGCACTGTCTGCAGTTGCCAACAGCGAAGCCATTTCAGAAACCACAGCCACTTTGCCTGCCAAGGTTCCTGTATCTTGTTTACGCAGCGCATAACGCAGATGAAATTCCAGAAGAGGCAGAGCATCCTGCAGCAACTGTTTAAATTCATCATCGCCATGGCGTCGTAAAAACTCGTCAGGATCTTTACCATCAGGCAAAGCAACTACTTTCACGACCGCTCCGCAATCTTTAACCGTATGCAAAGCGCGCAAAATGGCTTCTTGTCCTGCATTATCGCTGTCATAAGCGAAAAGCATTTCTGTTGTTACTCTAGCCAATTGCTTCGCCTGCTGCGGCGTAAAAGCAGTCCCCAGCGAAGCCACTACTTGCGAAAAGCCTGCCTGGTGCGCTGCAATCGCGTCCATATATCCTTCGACAACCACTGCTTGTTTTCCTTGCTTAATTGTAGGCGCTGCCAAATGATATGCATATAAGACATGGCGTTTATTAAATAATGTCGTTTCAGGAGAATTTAAGTATTTAGGATGGCTATCATCCAAAACACGACCGCCAAAGCCAATCACACGACCTTGATAATCCCAAATTGGAAACATCAAGCGATTACGGAAGCGGTCATAGAGTCCGCCTCGAGATCGTTCCTGCGCCAACCCGGCTTCCAGCAAAGAAGCTTCTGCAATTCCCCGGCGCGTAAGAGCGCTAACAAGCTTATCCCATTGCGGCGGCGCAAAGCCCAGTTGAAACTTCTCTATCGTCTCGTCTGTAATGCCTCGTCGCTTTAAATATTCGCGCGCTTCTTTGCCATAATTTGTCTTAGTCAAACAAGAATGGAAAAAATCCCGCGCCAGCATGTTTACCTGGAACTGCGCTTGCCTTGCTTTCTCACGTTCCAGCTCTTGCGGCGAACGTTCCTGCTCCGGCATCGGTATGTGCAGCTTCTCTGCTAATAGTTTCACCGCTTCCGGAAAAGTAATATTTTCCACTTTCATTAAAAACTGAAAAACATCACCGCCTGACTGACAGCCAAAGCAGAAAAAAAATCCTTTATCTTCGGACACTGAAAAAGAAGGAGTTTTTTCCTGATGAAACGGACAGCAACCCCAATAATTACGTCCCTTTCGTTTCAGCGGCACATAATCAGAGACAACACTGACGATGTTGCTTTCCGAGCGCAGACGTTCTAAAAAGCCTTCCCGTACAGCATCCCTCATGAATTCTCACTACCTATTTCTTAATTTTTCTTTAAAATACCGGTCATCCATGCCGGTTTGTTAGTATTCTACATCTCCAACCATATTCCTGCTGAAAAGATACATCCACAAAAAAACAGTTTTTTCTTTCGATTCAAACAGTGATTTTGAAGCAAGCAGCACTTATGGTATTAGTATTTTATCGGCCACAACCATGCCCCCAGCGTACAGGAATGAACCATCGTTCAAACAGATGAATTGCATACTGATCTGTCAAGCCGGCAATATAGTCTACTACCGTAGTTTCTCGGCCCCACTGAGCCTCCCGTTCCTGGAATTCCAAAGGCAGCTGCTCTGGATGCTTCAAAAAGAAAGCAAAAAGATTGTGGATGACATACTGGCCTTTTTGCCGCTCTTCCTCCAAGGGGGAAGCCCGATAAATCCGTTCAAACATAAATGCTCGAAACTCATCCATAGCTTGCTGAACCGTTGGAGAAAAGCCAATCTTCTCTTTACCTTGAGACTGCTCAATCATGTCGGTCACCATAACGGTAATCATGTCCGATGTTCTGGTTCCCAAATGCACTTTTACGAAATCGGGCAAATCTTGAGGCTGCAGCATGCCCGCCCGAATACCGTCGTCATAGTCGTGACATAAATACGCCACCCGATCTCCTCGCCTCACAATGCCGCCTTCCAGCGTCAAGGGCTCCTCGGCGCCAGTGTGGTGCAAAATTCCGTCCCGTACCTCTCCCGTCAAATTCAAGCCTTGCCCATTTCGCTCTAAATGGTCTACGACGCGCAAGCTTTGCTCGTTATGGTGAAAATGCCCGACAAGCTGGCACAAAGCCTCTTCACCAGCGTGACCAAATGGTGTATGACCTACATCATGGCCTAAGGCAATTGCTTCCACCAAATCTTCATTTAAAGCAAGCCCTCTGGCAATCGTCCGGGAAATTTGAGCTACCTCCAAACTATGGGTCATGCGCATGCGATAATGATCTTCCGGTGCAATATAAACCTGAGTCTTATGCTTCAAGCGGCGAAACGATTTGCTATGAATAATCCGGTCTCGATCGCGTTGAAAGGCGGTGCGAATCGGGCACTCCTCTTCCGGGCGCTGCCGAACCGCCTTATGGCTATAGCTTGCATGAGACGCTAATATTTTTCGTTCCAATTCCTCACTACGCTCGCGAAGCTTCATCACACCAGTCCCTCCTCCTTGCCTTCCTCTTGTGCTATAATAAAGGAAAGTAGGCTTTTGCTTGTAAAATAAGAAAGGAAGGTTATACTATGAAATCAACACACATTTTAGCAAGTATTCTTGCTTGCTTTCTGTTTCTTGCTTCGGTAACTTCAGTAGTCTCCGCAGCTGTCCCTGTTATTCAAGCCGACCAGCAGTATTTTGACATCAAAAGCGGTCTGCATGTATTAAAAGGAAATGTGACGATCAGCCATAGCGGGCGTGTTGTCACCGCCGGCGAAGCGCGCACAAACATGTTGGAAGTCTGGGCCTCAGACAATGTCACTTTCACGCAGGATGACATTTCTTTCCGCGGTGATTCCGTCTATGTCAACATTCCCAGCAACACGGCAAAAATCACCGGCAACGTCAGTTACAGCGACAATGGCACAAGCATTCAAGCGCAACAAGTAGAATACGATTGGAATTCTAAAATTGCCCTTTTTAATGGTCAAGTCAAGATAACGCAAAACGGCACGACTTCTTCGCAGGAACAAGTCCGTTACCATGTAATCGAACACACTTTGATTTAGCTCCATTCACCTCGGCCGCTGCCTTAAAGCGTCTCTCCCTTTATTAATTACGCTTCCCTTCGCTAATTCCCTGCTATTCTACAAAAAGAGACCAAAAATAAGGTCTCTTTTTAAAAAAATCCTGGGCTCCAAAAGAGCCCAGGATTTTTTATTGGGTTACTACGCCGCTTTTTAGGCGACAATCACTTTTCCCAAATCACCAATTCCGGAAGCAAGAGAAACAATCTGTTTTAGCAAAGCTAAGCGATTTGTTTTTACTTCCTCATCCGGATCCATAACCATTACCGCTTCAAAGAAAGCATGAATCGGATCGGCTAAGGTCGTCAATTCCGCCAGCACTTGCGCATAGTCACGTTGCTGGGAGCTGGCCGCAATCCTTGCTGCAGCCTTTTGATAAGCAGCGTACAAAGTTTTTTCTTCATCCGCCACAAAAGAAGTCTCTTTAATTTCATCCCTTGTCGCGTTTTTTACCAAATTCGACGCACGCGTCAAAGCCTGTACCGCTTTTTTCAGTGAATCCCCTTCAGCAGCAGTCAAAGCCTGCGCTTTCAACCACGACTCATAGAGCACATCGGTATCGCCTTCCAAAATGGCATCGACAACATCATAACGCACATTCTGCTCTAACAACAGATTCTTCAAACGCAACCGGAAAAACTCAGCCACATCCTGCTGCAGCTTCTCCTGCACCTTCGCATCTGTCAGGTTCAATTGTTCCAAAGCGTATTGAACCATATCCCGCAAGGAGAACCCATAAGACGCCGCCAAGAGAGTACTGAGAATGCCCTGGGCTTGCCGCCGCAAAGCGTAAGGATCCTGGGAGCCTGTGGGAATCAAGCCTCGGCTGAAAGTAGCTACAATATTATCCAGCTTGTCCGCAATGCTTACAAGACGGCCCGGCATTCCCTGCGGCAGCTCATCACCGGCAAAGCGAGGCAGGTAATGCTCATAAATGCCTTCCGCCACTGCGTCATCCTCGCCGTTAAGCTTGGCGTATTCCCGCCCCATGATGCCCTGCAGTTCCGTAAACTCGCAAACCATACCGGTTACTAAGTCAGCTTTAGCAAGATAAGCTGTCCGCGCTACCTGTTTCAGCGCCGCCTCATCGGCCTGCAGGTTTTTTCCGAGCTGCAGCGCAGCTGCCTGCACCCGTAGCACCTTGTCATGCATAGTTCCCAGGCCGTCTTGGAAAACAATGCTTTTCAGCCGTTCCACGCGCTGCTCTAAAGTCCCTTTCTGGTCTTCCATGTAGAAGAAACGAGCATCCGCCAACCGAGCGCGCAGCACCCGCTCATTGCCATGACGAACAACATCCAAGTGTTCTTTGCCGCCATTGCGAACCGTAATAAACAAGGGCAAGAGCTTACCGGCCTGATCTAAAACCGGAAAATAACGCTGGTGTTCCTTCATCGGCGTAATGACCGCCTCTTGAGGCAGTTCCAAATACTCTTCCTCAAAACGCCCGCATAAGGCCGTGGGATATTCGACCAAATGCACGACTTCTTCCAGCAGTTCCTCGTCCATCGCGACCACGCCGTTATGCTCCCGAGCCGTTTCTTCCAACTGTTGACGTATGATGCTGCGACGTTTTTCCGGATCTGCTAAGACAAAATTATGGCGCAGCGAATCTTCATAAGCGGCTGCTTCGGCGATGGTAATTTCCTTTTCTCCCAAAAAGCGATGCCCCCGCGATACGCGCCCGCTGACCACGCCTGTCACTTCCAGCGGCACAATTTCTTGTCCGTACAAGGCTACGAGCCAGCGAATCGGCCGGACAAAATGCATGTCTAAATCGCCCCAGTGCATATTTTTAGGAAAATTAAGCTTGTGCAGCAGCTCCAGCAGCAATTCCGGCAACAACTCAGCCGTAGCCTTTCCTTGCTCATGAATTTGCGCATACACATAGCCGTCTCGCTCCACCAGCGCATTTACATCCACGCCCTGACCTCTGGCAAAGCCTTGACCCGCTTTCGTCGGTTTTCCTTCCGTATCAAAGGCAATGCGCACCGAAGGGCCTTTGTTTTCACTTTCACGGTCTTCTTGCTGCTCCGTCAGGTTGCGAACCAGCACTGCCATCCTACGCGGCGTACCGAATACTTGAATGTCTCCATGCTCCAAGCGCAGCTCTTGCAACCGCTGGCTGCTATACTCGGTCAACTGCTGCAGAATGCCTTTCATAAAGCGCGCCGGAATCTCTTCCGTACCAATTTCAAACAGTAAATCCTTAGCCATGCTGACAGTCTCCTTTCAACAGCGGATAGCCAAGGGCTTCACGCTGCTCCAGATATCCTTGGGCGCACAAGCGGGCCATATTACGCACCCGGCCAATGAAGGCGGTTCGCTCGCTTACGCTGATGGCGCCTCTGGCGTCCAGCAGATTGAAAGTATGAGAGCATTTGAGCACATAATCATACGCAGGCAGCACAAAGCCCGCTTCCAGCACTCGCACCGCTTCTTTTTCATAAAGATCAAACAAGTGGAACAGCAGTGCCGTATCCGCCAATTCAAAATTATAATGAGACTGCTCCACTTCGTTGCGATGGAACACATCCCCGTAAGAAACGCCTTCTACCCAGGTCAAATCATAGACATTTTCCACGCCTTGAATATACATGGCCAAGCGTTCCAGGCCATAGGTAATTTCTACAGAAACCGGTTTGACGTCAATACTGCCGACCTGTTGAAAATACGTAAACTGCGTAATTTCCATGCCGTCCAGCCAGACTTCCCAGCCCAGGCCCCAAGCGCCCAAGGTGGGAGACTCCCAGTTGTCTTCTACAAAACGGATGTCATGCTTTTCCGGCTCAACACCCAGTTGCGCCAGGCTTTCCAAATAGAGCTCCTGGATGTTGGCCGGCGACGGTTTTATAATCACCTGAAACTGGTGATGTTGAAACAGCCGGTTGGGATTATCACCGTACCGTCCGTCAGCAGGACGACGCGAAGGCTCCACATAGGCCACCTTCCACGGTTCAGGACCGAGGGCTCTCAAAAAGGTAGCCGGATTCATCGTTCCCGCACCCTTCTCCACATCATAAGGTTGTTGCAAAATACAATTTTGTTTGGCCCAAAAGTTTTGCAGCGTCAGGATAATTTCCTGAAAAGTCATAGCCATTGCCACTTCCTCCTTCATTTTCTCTTGCGCTTGCCGAGACGCCAGCCAATAAACATAAAAAACTCCCGTCCCTGCATCGCTTTCGCAATACAGGGACGGGAGCTAATCCCGCGGTTCCACCCTGCTTGGCTGTCTAACAGCCCGCCTTCGTTGTCCGGGTTTTACTATCTGCAAAATCAAATTCTGCAAAGTTCCTCCCGCAGCTCCAGAACGCCTTCTTTCTCTTAAGAAACCTCGGTTTCCCAGCCAGGCTTTCACTGCCCCTGGCTCGCTGCCTGAGAAATACTACTTTCCTTCTTCACCTATCTCAATTGTGGCTTTAGGATACCACAAAACAACTCTCAGTGCAAGAATGAACGCTCAAGAATTCCCTAACGCCGCTACTTGGCGAATGAACGCCGTAGACCGCAAAGGCCGCTCAATATGATGATCCACATAGGATAAAAGCAGCGCCTCCAGCATAAGCAAAGCTTCCCTTGAAACCAGAAATCCCTCCATTTGCTCCCACTGCAAATGCAAAAACCGCTGCAACAACTCAGCAGCCCCCTCGGAAAACAACTTTTCCTCACTAGAACTGTCATGGCATTGGCGACAAACAACACCGCCTGCAGCCATGTCAAACACAGCCGGCCAAACCAGTTCCTTCCCGCATTGCTGGCAGACTTCGCAGGCAGGTTCCAGACCTGCTAATGCAAACAATTGCCACGAAGCAGCCAGTGTTACCAGACGAGGATTTCGTTCTTCCATGACGCGCAGCACCCGCAACAGCCATTCATAAATTTCCGGTTCCGCCTGCCGTTCCGGGCACAGTTCGGTGATCAACTCCGCTAAAAAGCCGGTATAGGCCATGCGATTCAAATCTTCTCGCAACCCTTGAAAGGAATGAATCATTTCACAGCCCTTGACCGCCTCTACCTGTTTGCCTGCCAGCAAAGCCAGCTGCGCTTGCACAAAAGGCTGCAATCCTCCTGCCAATTGACTTCTAGGACGTCGCGCTCCATAGGCAATCGCAGTGATCAGTCCGTGCTCCTTGGAAAAGACCCGCACCAGCCGGTCCGCCTCCCCCCAATTGCGCACAGTCAGCACAACCGCCTCCACTTGATACCGTCCCGTTGTCATTCTTCTTGCTCCTTTTCCGGCAAATTCGGCAAAGGCACCGCCCTCACCCGGGTAATACGAAAACCGGTGACTCGCAGCACCGTAAACTGATAGGACCCAATGGGTACACTGTCGCCAATTTCCGGGCGGCGTCCCAGTTTGCCAAAAATGTACCCGCCCAGGGTATCTTCTTCATGTTCGTCTTGGCGTAAATTCAGTAAGGAAAAGACCTCGTCCAGCAATACCAGCCCATCGAACTCAAAAGACCCGTCCAAGCCTCGCTGCACTTCTCGCTCCAGAACTTCATCATGTTCATCCTGTATTTCCCCGACGATCTCTTCAATAATATCTTCTAGAGAAACAAGGCCGGCGGTACCGCCATATTCGTCAATGACCACCGCCATATGAATACGCCGGCGCCGCATTAGCTGCAACAGCTTAGCCACTGACATGCTTTCCGGCACCACCAGAATTTCCCGCATCAGCCGCTTTATATCCCCCAGCGGCGTTGTCTCGAACTCATTATACATTAAATCCCGCAAATGAATCATGCCAATCACATGATCCTTATCCCGCAAACATAAAGGGTAGCGGGTATGATTGCTTTCCCGTACTACTTGAAGGTTTTCTTCGTATGATTTTTCTATGAAAAGGCACACCATATCCTGCCTCGGTACCATGACTTCCCTGGCAATGCGGTCTGCAAAATCGAACACATTATCAATCAGCTCGCTCTCCATAGGATCTAGCACGCCCCCGCGCCGGCTAGCGCTGACCAACATGCGTAATTCCTCTTCCGAGTGAGCCAGTTCGCTTTCACTAGCCCGCTTAATATCAAGATGGCGCAAGAAAAAAGCGGCTGTATGATCAAACAGCGTGATAACAGGATAACCAACCTTATGAAACAGATAAAGCGGCCGTGAAACCAACAACGCCATCTTCTCCGTCTGCTGAATGGCCAGCGATTTGGGAATAAGCTCCCCCAGCACTACATGCATCAACGTAATTAAAGTAAAACCAATAATAATACTGACGCTATGCGCCAGCAGCATGCTGTCCGGCGCAAAAAATCGCAAAGCCGGTTCAAGCAAGGAAGCAATTGCCGCCTCTCCCAGCCAGCCCAAGGCCAACGACGCCAGCGTAACGCCCAGCTGAATGGCGCTCAGATAGGTGTCAATGGCGGAAACAATGCGCATCGTCAGCTTAGCGCGAATATTTCCTTGATGCACCAATTCTTCCAGCCTTGTTTTGCGCACCCGCACTAAAGAAAATTCGGCTACAACAAAAAAGCCGTTAATGGCAACCAAACACAAGGCAGCCAGTACCTTTGCCAAACTATATAGAGACGAATCGATAAGGCATCTCTCCTCCGACCTAACGGTCGCCGTCTTCTCTATAAACGGCTTTAATCAAAAAACCTGCGACAAAAAACTTATACCTTGGGTGTGGTTCCTTTCGGCATAATGGCCCCGCCTGTCAAAACATACTGCAGGGCGCTCTCCGGCGCCACATCCAGAAAAACAACATCCTTGCGCGCTACAATCAAGTTCAGACCGGCGGTCATATTAAAACTAAAGGGTATATATACGCATACCGATTCTTCGTCCACCGCATCCGCTAGTTCCGACGAAAGGGGCGAGGCCAAAAAGCCGATGGCTTTGGCCTCCGTTCCCGGATACGTCACCAATACCGCTTGCCGAAACGTCTGCTGAGATCCCAGCATGGCTTTGGATACTTGCTGCACGCTTTTATACAAAAAATTGACAACTGGAATGGACGCAATCATCCGATCCCCAAAATGAAGGATTTCCTTCATAATCCAATTGGACGAAAACCACCCCATCAAAACTATCAGCAACGCTACCGCTAATACGCCCATTCCAGGAAACTTAATCGGCAGCACTTTCCCAATCCAAGTTTCCGTAAAGTTAAAAATAGTCAAAACCACCGTCAAAGTGATTGTAACCGGAACTAAAATAATGAGTCCGTTTACAAAATACTTGGAAATGGAAAAGCGGAAAATGCGTTTCATGTATTACTCACCCTTATATCCTAACGTGCGCAGCATCATATCGCGGTTGCGCCAATCTTTCTTCACCTTTACCCATAAATCTAAATACACTTTAGAACCTAAAAGTCCTTGGACATCTTCTCGGGCCAAACGGCCGATTTCCTTCAGAAGTCCTCCTTTAGCGCCAATGACAATGCCTTTTTGAGATTCCCTCTCCACGTAAATAACCGCACGCACATAAAGATCTTCATTAGGCCTTGTTTTAATCTCCTCAATCTCCACAGCAATGGCATGAGGAATTTCCTCACGTGTTAAATGCAACACTTTTTCACGAATCATTTCCGCAATCACCAAGCGTTCCGGCTGGTCCGTAATCATATCCTCCGGATAATACTGCGGTCCTGGCTCTAAATGGGTTTTAATCTCTTCAACCAGAGCCTCCAACTGAATATGCTCCAGCGCTGAAATCGGTACAATGGCTTGAAAATCAAAGCGCTCCTGATATTGACGGATAATCGGGAATATCGCTTCTTTACTGAGCATGTCAATTTTATTGATTGCCAAAATCACCGGCGTCCGTACAGCTCGCAGCTGTTCTATAATATACTCTTCACCTGAACCGAAAGAAGCCGTACCATCGGCCACCATCAGTACCACATCCACTTCCTTCAACGTGGACTGAGCCGTCTGCACCATTAATTCTCCCAGCTTGTGCTTAGGTTTATGAATGCCCGGCGTATCAACAAAAAGAATTTGCGCATCCTCTTGGGTCAACACGCACATAATCTTGTTGCGCGTTGTTTGCGGTTTATCCGACATAATCAAAACTTTTTGTCCAATCAGGCTATTAATCAAGGTAGATTTTCCTACATTAGGCCGTCCGACAACCGCTACAAAACCGGATTTAAAATTTTTATCACTCATACGTTATCGTTTCCCCCCTGAAATGCTGCTGGCAACAATTCCTCCAACCGGTAGACCAAGACGTCTCCGGCCAAATTCGCCAGCACAATAATATCTACTCCAAACTCCGCCATAACCTGACGGCACGCGCCGCATGGCGCTACTGGCTGCGGCGTATCCGCCACAACCGCCAGTATAGAGAACTCACGCTCTCCCGCCGCTATCGCCTGAAACAAAGCGTTACGCTCGGCGCATACAGTTAAGCCATAAGAAGCATTTTCTACATTGCAGCCGCTGTAAATAGCGCCGCTTTTAGCCTGCACCGCAGCACCTACGGCAAAATGAGAATACGGCGCATAGGCTCGGCTCCTCACTGCAAGAGCCGCCTCTAACACTGGCTGCCACTGGCTTGCAGAACTCATGCTTCCTGACCTCGCACAATGCCCAGAGCCGCCAGGACCGCTTCTTCCTCAAGGCGCATCTCCGCTTGGTCCGCTGGCTCTTCATGATCATACCCCAGCAAATGAAGCATGCCATGCACTGTCAAATAAGCCAGTTCTCGTTCTAACGTGTGTCCATATTCTTCCGCCTGCCTGGCTGTTGTTTCCAGTGAAATCAGAATGTCTCCCAACAATTCTTCCTCCGGCGCATCAACAATTTCCGGTTCATCGCCTTCGTTTAGAGCGAAAGAAAGCACGTCCGTAGGCCGATCCTTGTCGCGATAGTCACGATTAAGCTCTTGAATCGCAGCATCGTCCAAAAAAGTCACGCCAACCTCCACGCCTTCACTAAGCCCGTAAAGTTCTGCCGCTTTCCCCAGCACCTTCCTCACTGTGTCCTCCATCGCCGGGGTCACTGCCATCTTTTCCTGCCGGTTGCTTAAGACTATTTCCATTTTTCCCTTTCCGCCTCTCCAAATCCCTCAAATTATCCGGATACTCAATTCGGGTATAAAACATGCTGGACAAGACTCGCACAAATACATCGCCAATGGCCTCCAAATCGCGAAAAGCCAAGGGACATTCATCCAGTTGCCCGTCATGAAGACGCTCTTTGATCATTTTTCGCACCATCATCTCAATGCGATTTTGATTTGGCTTTCCCAAGGAACGAACCGAAGCCTCACAAGCGTCAGCCAGCATAAGCAGCGCCGCCTCCTTACTCTGCGGCTTAGGCCCTTCATAGCGAAAATCCTCTTCTTCCAGACATTCGCCATGCTCTTCACTGCAGGCGCGCTGATAAAAGTAGGAAACAAGCATCGAGCCGTGATGCTGCTCGATCAACTCAACAATGGCCTGCGGCAGGCCGTACTCCCTGCATAGCTCCACGCCGTCACGAATATGAGAGGTAACAATAAGAGTGCTCAGCGAAGGCGCCAGCTTGTCATGAGGATTTTCCCCTTCGACTTGATTTTCACTAAAAAAGAAAGGCCTCTTAATCTTCCCTACGTCATGATAATAGGCGCCAACACGCACAAGCAACGGATCTGCACCGACGCGTTCCGCTGCCATTTCCGCCAAATTCCCCACTAGCACGCTGTGGTGATACGTCCCCGGCGCTTCAAACAGCAGCCGCTGCAGCAGGGGATGATTAGGCCTTGAAAAATCAAGAAGCTTGATCGGCGTAGTAATGCTGAAAGTTTGCTCCAAATAAGGCAGCAAGCCGATTGTGATCACTGCCGAAGCAATTCCGTTCGTCACGGCAATAACCGTCTGCACGCCGATGTAACCAGGGGCCAAATCATCCAGCAGGCCGATGGCCAATACTGTCACCGCCTGCACCAAGGCCATCCAAATGCCTGTACGAGGCAAACTGTAGCCGTGATCAATGCGAGAAAGTGCAAATACGCCCATCCAGCTTCCCAAGATGATCATGAGTACCGGCCGCAAATCAAAGCCGGCAATAACGCCAAACAAGGCTCCCAGCACTACGCTGATCATAAAACCGGTTTTAGCACCCAACAGCACGGTGCTCAAAAGAACACCCGCTGCTAATGGCGCCGCATAATCCGAATACAAATGAGCCAACTTTCCCAAAAACAAGGTAACCGTGACAATAAGACTCAGCAAAAGCATGCGTTTAGGATCCTGATACACCGTCGGGATAAACTTATAAAGGAAAAAAGTTCCCAATCCCAAAACCAAAGCGGCAAGAACCGCCAAACCTGCAAACTGTCCTTTGCGCATGTCTGTGTCATGGTAAAGGCCGGACTCGCGCATGGCCTGGATGTGCTCCGGCGTAATAACATCACCTCGGCGCACAAGCATTTGCCCCTTCTTTATGGTCTCACGTACCGGTTCGACACTTCCCAGCGCCTGCTGGCGTCGCCGTTCCGTCTCTTTGGCGTTCTGAAAGAAATTAGGCGCCATAAGAAGCCGCGCCGTCTCGTTGGCCAAAGACGCTGCCGCCGCGTTCTCCGTAAGCAAAGCCGTCTCCGACGGTAATTGCTTGCGTACGACTTCCACTTCCTCTTCACGCACGCCGCGCAGTAAAATCAGGCGCAGCGCTTGCTTGCTCACCTGTTCTCCCTGTTCCAACAGCTCCGCATCAGCCCGCGCCAGTCGCGTTAAAAATTCCTTTGGCAAAGAAGACGTCGCCATGCTATTTAACAGTTCTTCCCGTTTGGAAACATTCGTCTCCCGCAAAGCCAGCCGAGCCGCGTCAAAAATCTCCGTAACGCGCCGTTCCGCCTTGCGCAGCACTTCTCCATCCAGGTCATACACCGTTGGCACGCTATTTAATACGTCGGACTCTAAGCGCTCCGTTTTCACCACGTCCACATAGGAAATGCTGCGCGGCGCTAACACGTCGCGATCACTCACGTCGCCGGGACGAAAAGACATAGAATCCAAAGCAAAATCTGCGCCCAACAAGGCAAAAACGCAAAAAAAGGTGGCGCACCATATGGACAGCCGCCAGAGCAGCGGCTTATTTCGTCCTTCTGTCAGCACCAGCCATATTGTCTGCCAATACCTCAGGTACTCCCTCATTCGGAAATCCCTCGCTCCTCCTGCCGTCCCTGCTCTTCAAATACCTCATAGGCTTTAATAAGCCGCCCCACTAGTTCATGGCGCACTACATCGCCTTCGTTAAGCTCCACAACGGCAACTCCTTGCAATCCCTCGACAACCTTTTTGGCTTGCCGTAACCCGGATGCGATGCTGCGCGGCAAGTCAACCTGCGTTATATCGCCAGTCACCACCATCTTGGACCCAAAGCCTAAACGAGTCAAGAACATTTTCATTTGCTGCGGCGTCGTGTTCTGCGCTTCATCTAGGATAATAAAGGCGTCTTCCAAAGTTCGCCCCCGCATATACGCCAGCGGCGCAATTTCAATGGTCTGCTTCACAAGATACCGTTGCACCGTTTCTACGCCCAGCAAGTCATACAATGCATCATATAAGGGCCGCAAATAAGGATCTACCTTATCTTGAAGGTCACCAGGCAAAAAACCAAGTTTTTCTCCCGCTTCCACTGCCGGCCGGGTAAGAATAATCCGTTCTACGACCTTTTGCTTCAACAAGTGCACCGCCATCGCCACCGCCAGATAGGTCTTGCCTGTACCGGCAGGGCCGATACCGAAGGTAATCTCATGATGACGAATGGCCTCCAAGTAAATACGTTGTCCAATGGTTTTGGGCCTCACCTGCCGGCCGCGCGCCGTAACAGCGACCTTATCCGCAAACATTTGCCGCAACGCTTCGCCCGAACCGGCTTCCAGCATGCGCAGACTGTACTGTATATCATGCTCTGTAACCGGATTCCCCTCACGATACAATTGCCCTAACACTTGCAGCAATTGTTCCAGGCGAGACACTTCCGCTTCCTCGCCGTGGGCGTTTAATTCCTCGCCTCGCGATAAAATCCGGCACGCAAAGCGTTCGCGAAACAGACGTAAAAACTCATCCTGCCGTCCCAAAATCGCTACCGCTTCCTGCATGTTTGAAAACGTCCAATGCAAATCCAAAAAGAAAACCTCCTGCGCCATCTTCCAAGACGGTTAGGCTAGCTTCGCCTTATCCGTCCCACTTCTCCCCGCCGCTTGCTTAAAGGCGGCTTTAAAAGCTCCGCCCAAATTACGCCTTGCACTATAGCCCGCGAAGACAACCGTTGAGAAACGCTTGCCGTTTCCCTTAAAGGCAGTCTTGCAGACTCAGATTCTTTTTTTAATTTCGCCGTCTCGGCCTCATCTTCCTCCTTAGACGCCATTTCCACTGTTGGAGGGAGCGAAGGAGGAGGCGGCGGATACTCATAGCGAGACGTCTGCTGTTGCCGGAGCTTTTTCAAAAGTTCCGGCAGCAAATACAACGCCAAAATCAACAGCAAATACCAAATGCCTTCCATGGCTCAGCCTCCTTGCCTCGAAGGCGTGTCATGCGCCGCTTCCGGCGCTAAGCTGCCGATGGATTCCCTCATTTTCGTATCAGCCATGAGATTACTCAAGTTATAATAATCCAACGCTCCTAGCTTCCCATCCCGCAGCGCCGCTGCCAGCGCTTGGGGAACTTCCGCCTGAGACTCAACGACTTTAGCCTGCATTTCCTGCGTATAAGCGCGCATTTCCTGTTCTTTGGCCACAGCCATCGCACGGCGTTCTTCCGCTTTCGCTTGGGCAATTCGCTTATCCGCTTCCGCTTGATCGGTTTGCAGCTCAGCGCCGATGTTTCGTCCTACATCCACATCGGCGATATCAATGGACAGGATCTCAAAGGCGGTACCGGCATCCAGTCCTTTTCCAAGTACCGTGCGAGAAATATGATCCGGATTGGCTAACACATCACGATGGTCATGAGAAGAACCGACAGTAGTTACAATGCCTTCGCCTACGCGCGCCAACACTGTAGCCTCGCCAGCACCGCCTACCAAACGGTCGATATTGGCCCGCACCGTCACGCGCGCTTTAATTTTCAATTCAATGCCGTTCATCGCCACCGCTGACACCAGCGGCGTTTCCAACACCCGGGGGTTAACGCTCATTTGCACGGCCTCCAGCACATTCCGACCAGCCAAGTCAATGGCCGCCGAACGTTCAAAAGGCAACGGAATTTGCGCTCTCTGCGCGGCAATAAGCGCATCCACCACCCGATCCACATTGCCACCGGCCAAAAAATGAGCCTCCAACTGATTTACATTTACTTCCAAGCCGGCTTTGTTTGCTTTGATCAAAGGCATCACAATCTTAGCCGGAGGTACTCGGCGCAAGCGCATGCCCACCAGCGTAAAAATTCCCACACGCACCCCCGCCGCCAATGCGGAAATCCACAAACCCAAAGGTACAAAATGCAAGAATACCGCAATAGCCACAACCGCTACAAACAAGACAAAAACCGAACCAAATAATGCACTCATTTTTCTTCCTCCTCTTCATGATATCTGCGTACGACAATCGTAGCGCCTCGCAACTGACTCACAACCACTTTGCAGCCGGCAGGAAGATATTCTCCCTCTGAAACGACATCAAGAAGTTCGTCCTCCAGGCGAACCGTGCCGGCTAGGCGCAGCGGCGTCACTACTGTACCGGTTTTCCCCAGCAGCTCTTGGCGCACCGTCTGCGTCATAAACCCTGCAGCCGTTGTTTCCGCATCCTCCAAGATCAGGTGACGTCCCAAGGGACTGGATGGCAGCCGTTTCAGCAGCCACCAGAACAAAATTGAAGCTATAAGCAGGCTTAAAGCCATCCAGCCTACTGCGGCGCCATCTCCTCCTAACGCAAGAAACACTCCGCCCAGAATACCGGCAATCCCCAAGACGCCGAAAACACCAAAGCCTGGGACAACCATCTCTATCAACATACATAAAACGCCGCCGGCAAACAGCCAGGTCTCTAAACCAAGACCACTGCCGCCAAACCATGGCTCGCCAAAAAGCAAAACCGCCGCCCCAAGGCCTATCAAGCCGGCTACACCGGTGCCAGCGGTTTTTATTTCCGTCATAACCGCTAAAAACAAAACAGCAACAAGTAATGATTTTACTAAGGGATGCGCCAAAAAAGCCGCCAACCCATCCTGCCACTGCTCCTGCCTTTGCTGAACCGCGCTGCCAGCCAAGCCGCCCAAGCGCAATACCTCTTCACGGCTATCAGCCACGCCGTCCGCCAAGCCTGCTTCTTTAGCCTGCAGAGAGGTAAGAGCTAAAATTTGTCCAGGCGCTGCATAGGGCGCATACCCCATGGTTTTGTCCACCATCGCTGCCGCTGCCTGGACATTGCGATTTCGCTGTCCGGCGGTTGCCGCAAATTCCGCTTTCAAGGCTGCAATATTCTTTTCTGTAGCCGGAATGGGTTCAGCCGCGCCAATGCTGCTCCCGGGAGCCATATAAATCCGATCGCAAGCCAAGGCGATCAACGCTCCAGCCGACCAGGCCCGAGGCTGCACATAGCAAAACACAGGTACCTGCGAACGCAGCAGGCGATCCCGCATGCGCACGGCAGCATCTACCTGCCCGCCAAACGTATCAATCTCCAGTAAAACCGCCTCTTGCCCCGTTGCCTCGGCGTTTTCAATGGCTCGGGATAATTTGGCCGCCTGTACACCGTTAATTTCTCCCTGCACTTGCACCAAGGAAACAGCTCCTTCACAAACAGGAGACAACAAACAGCTTATCATAAACAAGCACAGGCAAACATACCGCTTCATGGACAGCTCCTTTCCACGCATACACGCCGTTGCTTTCTCTAATTGGCAAAAAACCCGGTACTTAGTGCGTCTAAGTACCGGGTTTATCTTATTGATTGAGTCGTTCACGCACCAGCGTATTTACCAATTTCCCATCGGCTTTACCTTTCACTTGGGGCATGAGAATAGCCATAACTTTTCCCATATCCTTTGCTGTGGTTGCCTGGGCTTGGGATACTGCCTGGTCTACCAACGCGCGAACCTCTTCCTCGCTCAATTGCGCAGGAAGATATTCAGCCAAAATGGCAATTTCTTCCTCAAGTGCAGCTACCAAGTCCGGCCGATTTCCTTTACGGAAGTCTTCCATGGAATCCCGGCGCATTTTCACTTCTTTAGCCAATACATCCAAAACGTCTTCATCGTTCAGTTCTTTCTTACGATCAATTTCAATGTTTCGAATGCTGGCCTTGACCATGCGTAGCACGCTTAGACGGCTTTTGCCGGCTTCCCGCGCTTTCATGGCCGTTTTTACGTCCTCTGTTAATCGTTCTTGTAACGACATCTTAGGCACCTCCAAACGACGAATTAATGGTAGCGGCGTTTGCGGGCAGCCTCGGATTTTTTCTTGCGACGGACGCTAGGTTTTTCATAGTGCTCGCGTTTTCTCACTTCAGCAAGTGTTCCGGCCTTCTGGCAGGTACGCTTGAATCTACGGAGTGCGCTATCAATGGTTTCGTTTTTTCCTACCTTGACTTCTGACATCGATTCTCCCTCCCCTCCACCGACCGTTACGGGAGTGTATGTTTCTTCACAATACACCTCGTTATTATACACGACCACTTGTTCCGTTGTCAATGGCTGATTAGCCTGGCGGCCACTGCATTGATCTGCCGCCGAGGATATGCCAATGCAAATGGCCCACCGTCTGACCGCCATCTTCCTTAATATTGCTGACCACCCGAAAGCCCTTCTCCTCCAGACCCAAAGAAGCCGCTACTTTGCCAATCACCTTCATCATGTGCGTCAATAGAGGAGCATCGCTTTCCTCAATGGCCAGTAAATGATCGATATGGCGTTTGGGAATGGCTAATACATGAACCGGCGCCGCCGGTTGAATATCATGAAAAACCAATACCTGTTCATCCTCATACACAATTTGAGAAGGAATTTCTTTTTGCGCTATTTTGCAAAAGATACAATCCTGTGACATTTTAACACCTCCTCTCAATGTATGACAGTTCATTATTATTCTGTTTATTGTCTTAATTTTCCTTCTTTTGCAAGAAGAAAAACAAGGAAAATTCTTCAAGTTTCGCTCAAACTACCTTCTAGCCAGTCTTCACGAAGCTCCAAAAGCCGTACCTTCAGCGTACGCCCTGCCAAGTCCTCCTTCTGAGGCGGCAGCTTTACCCGCAGATAATTACCAGTCAACCCCGTTGGCCTGCCGTCAGAACCCGGATGCTCAAAAAGAACATCCATGGTGCGTCCGACAAACGCTGCCGCAAAGCAAGCAGCGCTTTTAGCCGCCACTTCCTGCATCCTCTGCACCCGCTCTTTTTTCACATCCTCCGGCACTTGTTGCGCGTAGGATGCCGCCGGTGTTCCGACCCGACGCGAGTACGGAAACACATGCACCTTCGCAAAGCCAAGACGCTCTACAAAAGTCAGCGAATTAGCAAACATTTCTTCTGTTTCCCCGGGAAAACCAACAATAATATCGGTGGAAATAGCTACCTCAGGCAGGAGGCCTCGAATTTCTGCCGCCTGCTCGGCAAAATCCTCTGTGGTATAATGTCGGTTCATCCTCTGCAGCAAGCGGTTGTCGCCCCCTTGCAACGGCAAATGCAGATGCGGGCACAGTCGCCCATCCTGGCACATTAATTGGAGCAATTCCGGCTCCACTTCAATGGATTCCATGGAACTAATACGCAAGCGTCCCAACCCAGGTAAGGCTAAAATTTCCCGGACCGCTGCCGCCAAAGTTCTATTTTCATCCTGCCATTCTCGTCCGTAAGCGCCTAAATGAATGCCAGTCAGCACAATCTCCGCAAAACCTTGGCGAATCAACTTGGCCGCTTCACGGCGCACACTCTCCAAAGAACGCGACCGCAGCCGTCCTCTGGCATAAGGAATAATACAATAGGTGCAGTAATTTTCGCACCCTTCCTGGATTTTCAAAAAAGCGCGCGTCCGCCCGGGCGCTTCTTCCGCTACAGGCACATCTTCAAAAACGTTAGCCGCCATAATATCGCCGACTGCCTGAACTTGTCCGCCTTCCCGGGCCGCCTGCTCCGCCAAATCAACAATGCGTTGACGATCTTGAGTGCCCACGATAAGATCCACACCGGGAATAGCCGCCACTTCCGCCGCCGCCACTTGCGCATAGCAGCCGGTAACCGCCACAACCGCTTCCGGATTCGTTCGTATGGCCCGGCGAATAGCTTGGCGTGATTTTCTTTCACCCAAATGCGTAACCGAACAGGTGTTTAATACATATACATCAGCCACAGAATCAAAAGGCGCCACTTCATAACCCCGGGCGGCAAACAGCCCCTGCATGGCTTCCGTATCCGCCTGATTGACTTTGCAGCCTAATGTCATAAAGGCTACTTTTGACATGATGTTCCTCCCAAATCTCCCAGCTCGTACATTACAACTGCAGCCGCAGCCACCGCCGCCGTCTCGGTCCGCAAAATGCGCGGTCCCATACGCACTACCAACGCGCCATATTGGCGAGCCAGAGCCACCTCTCGCTGTGTTAGGCCTCCCTCCGGCCCGATAAGCACAGCGACTTCTTGCGGGCGCTCTTGCAGCGCCGCCAACGCTTCCTTAAGGCCCAAGCTTTGCTCATCTTCGTATAAGACTAAAAGCAGCGCGCCCTCAGGCAGCGCTGCCAAGGCAGCTTCCAGCGAAGCCACCGGCTTTACCTCTGGAATGCGACTGCGTTTGCACTGTTTAGCCGCTTCCATGGCAATGCGTTCCCAGCGCTCCTGCCTTGCTGCAGCCTTTTTAGCATCAAGACGCAACACACTGCGTTCAGCGGCTATAGGCGCAAAAAATCGGCAACCCAATTCAACCGTTTTTTGCAGCACCCATTCCATTTTCTCTCCTTTAGCCAAGCCTTGCAAAATATGCAGTCCAAGCTCTGCTTCTGCGGTTTCCTCTAGCAGGCGGAGCACCTGCAGCGTAACCCGTTCCTCGGATACATTTGTCACTTCGGCTTCTGCACTGCGCCCCGCTGCATCGCAAACCGCAATGACCGCACCTGGCTGCAGCCGCAGCACTTTTGCCGCATGCAGCGCCTCCGTCCCTGTCAACTCAGCGTCATCCAGAGAACGTAAGAAAAACCGTCTCACCTTATGCGCCGCCTTTTCTGGCAATGATCGCTACCCAGCCGCCTTCTTCCATTACCTTTTCCACGCTTAGCCCCTGCTCCCTTAAAACCGCCGTTACATCCGGCAGGCGTTCAGAGATAATACCGCTGCCAATAAAGGCGCCGCCCTCGCGCAAACGCCCTGGGATATCCGGCAGCAGACGTATAATCACATCCGCTATAATATTGGCCACTACTACGTCGGCTTGGCCGCTAAAACCGGTCAGCAAGTCGCCTTCGCGCACTTCTACGCAGTCTTCCACATGATTCATGACTACGTTTTCCTTAGCCACCCGCACCGCTACACTGTCCAAATCTACGGCGCGAACAGTGGCGGCGCCCAGTTTAGCCGCCGCTACCGCCAAAATGCCGGAGCCGGTTCCCACATCAAAAATAACCTGACCAGGAATCACTACTTCTTCGAGGGCCCGACAGCAAAGCATTGTCGTATGATGCGTGCCAGTGCCAAAAGCCATGCCGGGGTCCAGTTCAATAACCAATTCCTCCGGCAACGGTTGATAGCTTTCCCAAGAGGGCTTGATAACGATTCTCTCGCCAATTTTGACAGGATGAAAATATTCTTTCCAAGAAGTAGCCCAATCTTCTTCTTGGATTTCCTTGTAGGCAATCGTGCCTCGACCTTTATCCAAATTATGCTGCGCTAATTCATTAACCCGTCGTTCAAAGCAACGCAGCTTCTCCTCCAGCTCCTCATCAACAGGCAAATAGGCTTTAACCACAACGGTCTCCACATCTTCCTGCTCCGGAAGCTCGCAATAGTCCCAGGTACCGGAACGCCGGTATGAATTAATCAGTTCCGGATCTTCAATGACGACGCCGCTTGCTCCGAGGTCGTGAAAAATATTGGCCACCGCCTCCGTAGCCTCATGTGTCGTGGCAATGCTTATTTCTGTCCATTTCATAGTTATACGACCTCGCTTTCTTTAAAAAAGCCATAAAAGGCAAAGACACGTCTTCGTTTCCCAAGGACTTTTTTGAAACCTCCTGGGCAAGACCGTGTCTTTGCAAAATGGCAGCCAGCGACTACCTGCACCAAAACAGGAATCAACCGCCGAATACATCCTTCATCTTTTTGAACCAACTTTTTTCTTCGCCGTATACCTGGTCACCGCCAGCAACGGCAAACTCCCGCAGTAACTCTTTTTGCTTATCATTAAGTTTTTGCGGCGTTATCACCTTCACCCGCACATGCTGATCGCCTCGACCGCGGCCATGCAAACGCGGCACGCCTTTTTCACGCAGCCGGAACACCGTACCGGATTGAGTGCCTTCTGGAACCGTCAATTTGACTTTTCCATCCAGTGTTGGTACGTCTACTTCCGCTCCCAAGGTTGCTTGCACAAAGCTGATCGGTACTTCGCAAAGCACATCATATCCTTCGCGCGTAAAAAGAGTGTGTTCTTTGATGAACAAATAGACGTACAAGTCGCCAGACGGGCCGCCTCGCGTACCAGCTTCGCCTTTACCAGACACCCGCAGGCGCGAACCGTTATCTACGCCCTTAGGAATGGTTACCTGAATCTTATGCCGCCCGCGAACCGTACCGGTTCCGCGGCAGACATGGCAGGGCTTCTCAATGATCTTGCCG
>NZ_JAQUZF010000152.1:2618-4984 GCF_028691475.1 Anaeromusa sp. | reverse complement strand
TGACACGCAGGTTTTCCCTTTTTTCCAAAAAAACGGCCGCTTTGCCGGCACCATCGGCTTTTCCCGTAAAATCTCGCACCGCAAGCAATTGGAGCTAAAGCTGGAAAACCAGCAAAAGCTTTTGCGCACTATGATGGACAATATTCCGGATATGATTGTCTTCAAAGACCTGCAGCTGCAGATTCTAGGGTGCAACAAGTCCTGCCGGGAATTGCTCTACGGCGCCAAACGGGAAGAAGATGTCATTGGCAAAGCCACCTGGGAACTGCTGCATGATCCAAAGTTAATCGAAAACTGCTTGAAAAAAGACTATGAAACACTCCTCATGGACCAAGCCGTAAAAGTTGAAGAGCAATACGCTCTAGCCGACGGCCGCGTCATTGACGTAGAAACCGTCAAAGCTCCTTTTCACGACAGCGAAGGCTATGTAACCGGTCTGCTCGGCATCTCCCGGGACATTACGGATCGCAAACGCTATGAGCAGGAGCTGCGCTGCCGCGAACAGCAAACGCTGAAGGAGCTGCACCTAGCCGCCCAAGTGCAGCAGGACACGCTGCCGGACGCCTTAGCCTTGCCGGAACTGCGTGTGGACACGCTCTTTCTGCCCTATCATACGGTAAGCGGCGATCTTTTCAACTACAAATGGTTCGCTCCTGAAAAAACACTGCGCGGCTACATGGTCGACGTCAGCGGCCATGGCGTAGCTACGGCTCTGCAAACAGCCTCCTTAAAAATGCTGTTGGACACTCGTCTTCTTAATGGCGAAACCATTACAGAAGATCATTTTCAGCTTATCAACCAACGTATCCAGCAATATCTCCACGAAGACGCCTTCGCCGGCATCGCCTATTTCGAGTTCGATCTGCAAAAATCGCTGCTTACCTTTATTTCCGGCGGCATTAATTTCTATCTTACAGCCAATGAAAACCGCTGCTCCTTAATTCCGGTCAGCAGCCGCTTTTTGGGTATTTTTGACGACATTGACATGCAGACCGTCACTCGCCCATTAAAAGCAGGCGAAGTCTACTGCATCATGAGCGACGGCGTCTCCGATTTGATGGAGCTTCACGGCTTACAGGCGCAAACCGGTTTGGCCGGCTATACACGGTGGCTGGAAACACTATCTCAAAAACCGGAACGCAGCGACGATTTCTCCGCGGTAGTTCTGGAAATTAATCAATTACCCCGCCAACTGCGCCTGCCCTGCATCCAGACGCAACAGGATCTGGCCCAGGCGCAAACAGCGATTCATGAGTTTTTAAGAAACTACGCTCCAGAAGGAGAAGGAGCGATCCTTGAAGTAGCCGCCAACGAAGCCTTGAACAACGGTTTTTTTGCGGGCCAACGAGTTTCTTTGCGCATGCGTCGTTGCGGCAATCGCTTGAGTATTCGCGTCAAAGACGACGGGCCTGGTTTTGACGCTCGCAGCCTCCTAAACAAGCTGCAGACCATCAGCCCGGAAGCCTGGTATGATGAACTGGGTCTTCATGATCATGGCCGCGGTATTTTGTTGATGCACTCGGCCTGCAACCGCTTGGCTTACAATTCTCTAGGAAACGAAGTGCTGCTTTTACGCAGATTCCCGACGCCAGCGCTTGAAACTAGGGATCCCGAGGCACAAAGCAATATGGCCATAGAAAGTACCAAGGTATTTCTTTAAGGTTACTATTTTTTCTGGATCTCGCGGCCCGCCTATGCGGGCTTTTATTTTTTGCTTACTTTTGTGTCGGTTTATTTCTGATTTTTGTCGTTTTGTAGTATGTTCGTGTTGACTTCAGAAAGTTCTGTCGTAAAATAAAATAAAGAGCTTCTTGAAGTTGTTTATTTTTACCTATTTGTCGAAAAGCGGAACGCGCGCCGCTTTTCCTAGGAAACCACAGAGAATGGAGATATGTGGCTATGATGAACGACATGGAACGCTTGCACAATCTGAAGTACTTTGCCTTAGATATGGACGGTACTATTTACTTAGGGCAAAAGCTGCTGCCAGGAGCCTTGGACTTTTTGCAGTACCTCAAGGACAGCGGACGCAAGCATTTATTTTTGACCAATAATTCTTCCAAACACAAGCACAGCTATGTAGAAAAGCTGCAAAAGCTGGGCATTAACGCAACCGACAAAGAAGTCATGACCTCCGGCGAGGCGACCGCGCTCTACTTGCAGGCTCACAACATGAAACAAGTCTATCTTTTGGGAACGCCCGACTTGGAGGATGAATTTCGGCAGCATGGTTTGACGCTGACTTGCGACAAGCCGGCCTGCGTCGTCCTCGGTTTTGACCAGACCCTAACCTATGCCAAGCTTACTGAAGCCTGCCATTTGCTGCGGGAAGGCGTCCCTTTTATCGCCACTCATCCGGACATCAA
>NZ_JAQUZF010000152.1:0-2518 GCF_028691475.1 Anaeromusa sp. | reverse complement strand
TGACTTGCGACAAGCCGGCCTGCGTCGTCCTCGGTTTTGACCAGACCCTAACCTATGCCAAGCTTACTGAAGCCTGCCATTTGCTGCGGGAAGGCGTCCCTTTTATCGCCACTCATCCGGACATCAATTGCCCTACCAATGAACGTTCCGGCTATCTGCCTGACACAGGCGCTATGCTCAAGCTCATTGAAGCATCTACCGGCGTAACGCCGCAGTTGATTATCGGCAAGCCTCATCAGGAAATTATTAATGTCCTCATGTCTACGCTGCATTGCACTAAAGAGGAAACCGCCATGGTTGGCGACCGTCTTTATACAGATATTCAGCTGGCTGCCAACAGCGGCGTCTGCGGCGTCTTGGTCCTCAGCGGCGAATCCACCCGCAACGACATAGCCGCCAGCAGCGCTAAACCGACTTTCGTCTTTGAAAACGTCGGCGACCTAGCCAACGCCTTGCGTACGGCCGACGCCGCTCTAGGTAGAACACCCGTGCTAGCTTAAGGAAAAGCCGAGATAGGCACGAAACACAGTCCTATTCAATCATTCTCTCTGTTCCCTCTGGCTTTTCCTCTGTTCCTCTGTGTAAACGACTCTTCCCACGTACAAACAGACGCCGCTGTCTTTAAGACGGGCGTCTTTTACTTTTTCCGGCAGGAGCCTTACGCTCCGCAGCGAAATAGGAGTTAACGGACATACAATCTACCTTGGAAGGAGTCGAACGTGTAATGAATGATCGTTTTTCCTGCAAGACCATTTTTCTCGCTCTTGCCCTTTCTTTTTGGCTGCCCTCTTTGGTCTGGGCGGCGCCTGTCAAAAATGTCATTGTCTTGATGACGGACGGCACAGGCGCAACCCACACCACCCTCACCCGCTGGTACCTGAGCGGCCAGCTTCTGCCGCAGGATCCGTATGTAGTCGGAGCCGTGCGCACCTATGGAGCCGATTCGATTATTACTGATTCCGCCCCGGCCGCCAGCGCCTTTGCCACCGGCCATAAGACCGATGACAAATTTATCAGCGTCCTGCCTCCCAAGAGCACCATCCCCGGCGTAGAAGCGACGCCGCTAGCCCGGCAGTATAAACCAGTAGCCACTGTTTTGGAAGGCGCCAAGCTGCAAGGCAAAGCCGTCGGCCTTGTAGCCACCTCCAACATCCAGCACGCTAGTCCGGCCGCCTTTTCAGCGCACTGGCCGGATCGCAGCAACTATGAAGAAATCGGCAAACAACAAGTCTATTTGGATATTGACGTTGTCCTTTCCGGCGGCAGCCAGTATCTGCTACCCTCAACTGCCGGCGGCAGCCGCAAAGACGGCGTTAATTTATTCGACGTGCTGAAACAGCGAGGCTACGCCATCGCTGCCACCAATAAGGAAATGCAAACCGCAAAAAGCCCTCGCCTTTGGGGCCTTTTTGCCTCGAATGATTTAGACTACGACATGGACCGCACGACCTTGCATCCGGAACAGCCTTCCTTAGCGGAAATGACCGCCAAAGCCATTGAAACGCTGTCCCAAAACCCGAAAGGCTTTTTCCTTTTTGTAGAAGCCAGCAAGGTAGACTGGGCCTCGCATGCGAATGATCCCATCGGCGTCATCAGCGACTCCGTCGCCTATGCTAACGCCATCCGCACCGCCTTGGACTTCGCAAAAAAAGACGGCCAAACCCTGGTACTCTGCTTTGCCGACCACAGCAACGGCGGCCTGGCTATCGGCAGCAAGAAAAGCGACAAAACCTATGATCACATGCCTTATGAAAACCTTGTCGCCCCCCTGCGCCGGGCTACGCTAACCGCCGAAGGAGTCGCAACGCTGCTTAACGGTGATCGTTCCGCCGCCTCCTTGCGCGAATACATTCAACGCTACTACGGCGTGGATGATTTGAGCGACGAAGAAATTACCCGCCTGCAACAGGCCCCTGGCATCCGTTTCAATACGGTGCTAGGACACCTTCTCAGCGAACGCTCCATCCTGGCCTGGACCACAACCGGCCATACCGGCGAGGATGTCATGCTCTACGCCTACGGCCCCAACAAGCCCAGCGGCCTTATCGAAAACACCCGCCTGGCCACGTTATGCGCCGAAAGCATGGGTTTCAACCTGGATGAAGTCGATCAGCGCCTCTATGTAGAAGCCACGTCTCTCTTTGCCCCCTTAGGCGCTGCGATTTCTCTAGAAACCAACGAACTGGCCGATCCCACTTTGGTCGTCCGCCGCGGCGCCAAAGAAGCGCGTCTGCCCTGCAGCACCGACTTGCTGCTTTACGACGGCAAAACCTACCAACTTGACGGCATTACCGTTCATGCGCCCAATACCGGCCGCACCTATGTCAGCCGCCAAGCTGCAGAAATCCTGGAAAAGCAATGGTTTTAGCGAATCAGAAAAGGTACGGAAAAACGTAACGCAGAGCATTCCTGTAATATCTAAAAACGGTCTTTGAAAAAAGAAACGCCCGGCAATACAATAACAATGTGCTGACCCGACAAGATAGGCACAAGTAAATGTATTGAGGAGGCGTCTCAC